>CALWON010000017.1 GCA_944383165.1 uncultured Oscillospiraceae bacterium | reverse complement strand
TGCCACCGGATTGGATGCTGTTACTCTATAATCTGGCTCTGGTTGATGCCATTATGTTGCCATTGAGTGTTGCCACACTGGTGAGCCGAAACTGTGAAGTGGAGCACAAAGGGAGCACATGGAAACTGCTGGAGACATTGGCGACACCCAGCCAACTCTATACCGTCAAGCTCATTTGGGGCGCACTGGTGCTGGCAGGTCTGCTGGTGGTTCGCACTGGGCTCTTTCTGGTTCTGGGTGTGGCAGTGGGACTTTCTGGGTCAGTGCCTGTGGTTCGGCTGGTGCTGTTTACCTTAATTTCCTGGACTGTTTCCATGATGGTCTGTGCTTTGCAACAGGGGTTATCCATGCAGTTTGCCAATCAGGCAGCCCCTTTGATTAGTGGCATATTTGGAAGTTTTATGGGACTTCTCTCCCTGCTGTTTCCTGTGTGGTTGATTCGATGTGTCCCATGGGGATATTATGGGTTGATGTCGTTGGTGGGGATGGACTGGAACGAGACCACCAGAGTGACCCGATTTTTTTGGAGATTGCCACAGATGACAGATGTGGTTTTGTTGCTTGTCTGGGCATTGGTGTTTTTGGTGGTAGGTCGTATTCTGTTTGTGAAAAAGGAGGTGTAAGGGATGTTTCTGCGTTGTTTGAACGGGGAAATACAAAAATGCCGCCGTTCCCCTGTGTGGCTGGCGTTTCTGGTGCTGCCTATGTTTCCAGCCATCCTTGGAACGGGAAATTATATGGCAAATCGGGAGGTATTGGAAGATGGTTGGTATAGTTTGTGGAGCCAGCATACCTTATTTTCCTCTCTGTTCTTTTTGCCTGCTCTGTTGGGGGTGTTCTGTGCCTGGCAGTGGAGATTGGAACATACAGACCATAACTGGAACCGTTTTATGACTACACCGGTGCCAATCTCTGCGCTGTGCCTTGCAAAATTGAGTTTGGCAGTGGGAATTTCTTTTCTGGCGCAGTTGTGTATTGGTGGGCTGTTTCTGTTCAGTGGTTTTCTGGTTGGGATTTCTGAGCCAGTGCCCCCAGAATTGTGGGAGTGGCTGCTGTGTGGTGCAGTTGGGGGAATGTCTGTGTGTGCGGTACAGTTGTTTCTCAGTTTGGTTTTGCGTGCCTTTGCGCCTCCTGTTGCCATTGGTCTGGCAGGTGGTATTTTTGGGCTGATGGCAACTGCTCAGGGGGTTGGGTATGGATTTCCCTACTCACTCCTTTGTCTGGGGATGCGGGCAAATAACCCCGCCATGAAATTAGAATTTTTGGTCTTTTTTGTGTCAGTTGGGATTTATACTGCACTATTCACCCTACTTACCATCTGGTATTTGCACCATCGGGATGTTTCCACAGAATAACGAATTATTAAAAATTTACAAAAATAATGATTGACATTTTTTGTATTTTGTGATATATATAGAACATGACATAACATAACTTTTCATTCTGTCCAAATGAAAGTGCAATTAGCAAAGAATGAAGGGGGTGTGATTCCAGTGCAGTAAGATAGTAGGTCTAGTTTTTAACCAATCGCACTGAGGATTAAACAAGTACAGAAAGGGAAGAGATGTTATGAGAAGTAAATAGTAAGAAAATAGGAAAATCTTTTTTGGCGTTTGCAATATGCTTTGCGATAGTTATTGCATCATCGGGTTCCGCATTTGCAGCAAGCGAAAATGATTGCACTCAATCTCATTCACCACCTGAGGGTTATGTGTACTATTCTAAGCATAGTGGAAACACAAACATGGAAATGGGTGTCTTATCAGGTGGGGGCAGTTTTGTCACTGGATTGCTATCCCTTTTTATTCCAGCTTTAGGTCCGGTGTCTTTAGTAATTGCAGTGCCAGGTCTTATTGAGTTATGGAACCCCGGAGGTCACCTGCAAGGAGACTATGTCTGTTATACATACTATGATAAATGGAGTAGCGGCTTCTGGGATCACTACCTATTTTATACTGAAACTCAAGATGGCGAGACAGTATACCTAGGCTGTGAAACTAATAGGTATTGGGTGTCTAATGAGCAACCCGATGATGGCAATTAGTTTTGATTAGCAAGATTTTCTAGATTATATGTGGGGGGCAAAACCATGAAATGGTCTGTTTTTTGTTGCGAAAAATTTAAACTGTTGATATTGGTAGTTGTTTCCTTTTTGTGGTCTTTTTTCATATTTTTTGTGTTAAACTCATCTCTTATAATTTCAACCCTTTGGTTACGAAATTATGTTCAGATTTATTACTATATAGCGGTAGTATTTTCACTAGTGGCTATATTAAAAGGTCGGGGAAAGTTAAATAAAGTTAATCGGCTAAAGACATATGCAAAGGGCATGTTGTATGCTTTTGTTATTACAGTGCATGTGGTACATGCGATATTTTGTGGCTGGGTCGTTTATATGGTTCTCGACCAGAGTATTTTATTAGCCGCTATAACAGGTAGCATACAGGTCATGGTTAATATTTCACTGCTATTTGTAAGAGATCTACCCCATGGCTCCATAGGGTGATGGGGCTGTAAAAAAGGTCCACTGTCCAAAATAAAACTTTCGTAAAAAGTTAGAAAATCCAAGCAGGATAGCTGTGATTGCTATTTTCCTGCTTGGATTTATTTTTCTCAAATGGGAGATGTAGACTTTTTTACAGTCCATACATATGGACAGGAACGGTTTACCGAAAATAAACCAGAGGTTCCGCAGGTGGGTCTGTCAACTCCACTTGGTCGGCATACAGCACAATCCCTTCCTCCTGGTAAACATCGGCATGTTCAAATTGGATGGTAGCATGTACCTTGACCCACTGCCCTTTTTTCAGGTTGCGGCTCTGGGGGTACTTACACAGAAAACCGAAAAAGCGAATGTCATCTTCACAGCAGGTCATGGCATTGCGCCCAGGAATGAAAGTACCCTTTGGCAACTTGTGACTGGTCATAGCCAGAGCGGTATAGGTGATGGTCTTTCCCACATACAAATCGGGATGGTCCTGTACATGGAGATACCAAATACCATAGTCATCGTCCTCCAAATCAATATGGGAGGCGTCAAGAGAGTAGGGGAGAATATCCTCTACCTCCATCTCGTCCCCCTCAGGAGATTCAAAGACAATTTCACACATCCGGTTGACGGCTCGAATGGAACGCTTCCAGCCGGGCAGAGGCATATCTGGGGTGCAGCGGTTAAACAGCACCATATCTGCCTCAGATACAGCGTCCACAATGAGAGATTGCATATTGTTGCGGTACAGTTCAAAGGTAGTGCCATCAATCACATGGATTGCCTGATACAGTCCCCATGTTTTTGGAAGTCTGCAATCACGCAAGGTCTGGATGGACCACATGCCGTTGTACTCCAGCAGAACCCGTTCTGGCTGATAGCGGCGGTCAATTTCCTCCAGAAAAGTGGTGGTCAACTGGTCTTGACTTTCCACAGGTACCACACGGCAATTTTGCTTGGAAAGTTGGGACTGGTCATATTCCACTTCGCCTTCTTCACACAACAACAACACAGTCCGCTGTCCATCGTTGAAATAGTCCATGCCCAGTGTGTCAATGAGCAGTGTGGTTTTTCCACTGTCCAGAAATCCAGTGATGAGATAGAGAGGAATGCGGGAGTCGCTCATATCAGTCACCTTCCTTATTCCAGACAGAACAGCTTTGCCAGGGCAGTTTCTTTCAGGTCGGAACCAATGACACACAGACGACCTGTGTAGTCAGCAGCTCCATTACGGATTTGGAATTCACCAGGCACCAGATCAAAGTGGAGCCATGTGGAACCGTCCTCACAGGGAACCATTCCTTTGGCACGCAGCACAACACCATAGTCCTGACTCATGGCAAGAGAGGACAGGGCATCCTGTAAATCCTCACGGCTGTACTTATGAGGAGTCTCACGTCCCCAGGACATAAAGACTTCATCGGCGTGGTGATGGTGGTGGTGTCCCATAGAGCCAACCAGACAGGCATCACAGCCACAGCTTTCCCCATGGTCGTGGTGATGTTCGTGGTCATGCTCATGATGGTGGTCATGGTTGTGGCAACCACAGTCACAGCTCTCCTCATGTTCATGGTGGTGGTCATGGTTGTGGCAACCACAGTCACAGCTCTCCTCATGTTCATGGTGGTGGTCATGGTCGTGGCAACCACAGTCACAGCTCTCCCCATGCTCATGGTGGTGGTCATGGTGCAGTTCAGAGAGGAGCTGTTCTGCCAGAGAATGCCCACCCTCCATGGCAGAAAGAATCTGTGCGCCAGTGAGCTGCTCCCATGGAGTTGTGAGGATGGCAGCCCGCTCGTTGTGACCACGCAGCAGATTGACCGCAGTTTGCAGACGGGCTTCGTCCATATTCTGGGTGCGGGACAGGAGAATGGCGGAGGCATGTTCCACCTGATTGTTGAAAAACTCACCGAAATTTTTCATATAGATTCTGGCTTTGGTGGCATCTACCACGGTGACAAAGCTGTGCAGGGTCAGTTGCTGGGTCTCCTGCTGTACCCGCTCCACCGCTGCAATCACGTCAGACAGCTTGCCCACACCGGATGGCTCAATGATAATGCGGTCGGGGTGGTGCTCGTTCAGAACCTTCTTTAAGGCAGTGCCAAAGTCACCCACCAGAGAGCAGCAGATGCAGCCGGAGTTCATCTCTGTAATCTCCACACCTGCCTCTTTGAGAAAGCCGCCGTCAATGCCAATCTCGCCAAATTCATTTTCAATGAGGACCACTTTTTCCCCCTGAAATACTTCCCGTAACAGTTTTTGAATCAGGGTGGTTTTACCAGCACCCAAAAAACCGGAAATAATATCAATGTTGCACATGGTTGTTACACTCCTTTTTTGTGAATCAATTCCATAAAATATGCTGAGAATCCAAGGTTTCAAAAATAAGGGCAGCCACCTGTTCTCTGGTGGCAGCCTGTTGGGGCTGTTCCACTGGAATCAGGCAGTCAAAAAGTTCCAGATTTCGTGCCGCTGTTACTGCCCATGTGGAATACTGGGCATAGGTGGCATAGTCCTGTTCTGTGGCTGGCTGTTCCGCCCAGAATGCCCCATCTATGGTCAGGGAGGCAATGAGAGCATTGAGTACTGTGACTACTTCCTCATAGGAAATGGGGTCATTGGGATGGAACAACCCCTGTTCATCCCCCTGGAATACCCCATAGGCAGCCATTGCGTTGACATAGGGAGCATACCAGGCATCGGGAGCCACATCGGAAAAGAAATTCCGTTCCGACAGGAAGGGCTGCACAGCGGAAGCCAGCATAGCAGAAAATTCTGCCCTTGAAATGGTCTGTTGTGGGCGGAATGTGCCGTCCTCATAGCCAGTTAAAAGCAACTGGGAGGCAAGGCTATCAATAGCGTACTGGTAGGGAGAATCGTCAATGTCAGAAAAACTTCTGGACTGGAAGGGGAGGGACAGCTCCTGTGCCAGTTCATCGGGTGCAGTGGGCATCCAAGTCTCCCCACCCTGCCCAAGATACAGGGAAGCGGAGGGGGGCAGTGCCTGCAAAAGTTCCAAAAATGCACTGGGACTGTTCATACCTTCCTCGATTGCCAGATAGAACACCTGGTCGGCAAGCTCCAGCATCAAAAAGTTGGTGCTGTCCGTAGGTGGTGTACCGTGGAGCAGCTTTGCCACAGACAGTGTGTTGGAAGGGGAAATGAGCAGTGTGGGAAACACACCAATGACATGGTTACTGGTGCCCTCAGGGGAGTAGAAACGACCAGATGTAATTTTGAAACAGTCCCCATCAAACAAATCTGGATAGCTGTTTTCGTCCAAAAGAATCTGGGAAACCCCCTTGCCATAGGTGCGCTGTCCAATGGAAATGCCAGCGTTGGCATCCCGAATGGCAGAGGCGAACATCTCAGAAGCACTGGCAGTTGCCCGATTGGTCAGTACAATCACAGGGGCATCGGTCAAATCCTGTATGGATTGCTTGGGAGAATCTGGGGTATAGTCGCCTGTATAGTCCAGTGAATAGGTGACAGGTGCATATTCTGTAAACAGTCCCACCATGTCCACAGCCTCATCCAAATAACCGCCGCCGTTGTCCTGTAAGTCCAGAATCCACACATCGGACTGGTCCTCAAGGGCAAGCAGAGCGGTCTCCATATCCTGTGCAGTGGTTGTTCCAAAGGTACTACAGATCAGATAGCCTGTGCCACCGCCTAAACTGTAGTAAGTGACTGTGGGAAAATGGATGGCAGCACGGGTCATAGTCACCACTTGGGTGGTCTCCTCGCCCTGTTTTTGTACAGTCAGGGCAATGGTACTGCCAGCTTCACCTACCAAAAGCCCGGCAGTATCGGTATCTGTGGTGATGGTCTGCCCATCGACAGAGATCACCAAATCGCCAGGTTGCAGCCCAGCCTGTGCCGCTGGACCGTCTGGCACAAGGTAGAGTACCTGTGCACCGGCTTCTGTATTGCCGGCTAACATCACACCAATTCCACCGGACAGGGTTTGCCCGGTCAGCTGTGAGGAGAATGACTCAAATTCCTCAGCGGTCATATAGACTGTGTAGGGGTCGTGTAGGTTGGCAATGACCTCCTCCAAGGTGTCAGCTTCCAAAACGGATTCCGGAAGGTCCTCCACATAGTATTGCTCCAAAAGCAGCTTTGCCTGTTCTGTGGTCAAAGCACTGGCAGAGGACAGAAGGAGAGTGGCTGACAGGGAGAGAGAAAGTAGAGTTTTGAGGGAGAAATGTGTCAATGGAACGGCTCCTTTCAAGGTCAGAAAAGGATACGCCAGACGCCACGAGTGGGCATCTGGCGCAAATCATTACAGCTTTGAGGTGCGCTGGGTCATCTCGTTGCGCTTAGGACCAGTGGAAACCATGGTGATAGGAACCTGAATCTGAGATTCCAGGAAATCCACATAGTCTTTGGCACGCTGGGGAAGTGCCTCATAATCTTGACAACCACGAATATCGCACTTCCAACCAGGTAAGGTGGTGAAAACGGGCTTTGCACGCATCAGCTTTGGAGTGGTGGGGAACTGGTCGGTGACAACACCGTCAATCTCATAGCCAGTACACACCTTGATTTCATCCAGATAGCCCAACACGTCCAGACAGGTCAGAGCAACCTGTGTGGCACCCTGTACCATACAGCCATATTTGGTGGCAACTGCGTCGAACCAGCCCACACGTCTGGGACGACCTGTGGTTACGCCAAATTCTCCTTTGTCTCCACCACGGCGGCGCAGTTCGTCTCCTGCCTCACCCAACACTTCACTGACAAATGGTTCTGTGTGGGAACCAACAGAGGAGGAATATGCCTTTGTGACACAGATCACATCTTCCACAGCAGTGGGGGGCACAGGTGCACCCACACAGCCAAAACCAGCCAGTGTGTGGGAAGAAGTGGTCATGGGGAAGATACCCAAATCAGGGTCCTTCATAGAGCCAAGCTGACCTTCCAGCAGAACGGTCTTGCCCTCTTTGATGGCATTGTGGAGGAAGCCCACAGCGTCGCCCACATAGGGACGGATTTCCTCACGCAGGGAAAACAAATGATCAAACAGCTCCTGTACATTCAGAGCGGGTTTGTGGTAGAGATGTTCAAACAGAACATTTTTCAGGGTGACAGCAGCGGTGAGCCGCTCCATCAGACGTGCCTCATCAAAGAGGTCACAGACTTGAATGCCAATTTTGGCATATTTGTCAGAGTAGAAGGGAGCAATGCCACTTTTGGTGGAGCCGAATGCCTTGCCAGCCAGACGCTCCTCCTCATAGGCATCCTGAAGAACATGGTAAGGCATGAGAAGCTGAGCACGCTCTGAAATAATCAGATTGGGAGCAGGCACCCCCTGATCGGTGATGGACTTCAGCTCATCCACCAGTTTGTGGATGTCCAGCGCAACGCCGTTACCAATGATATTTGTGACATGGGGATAAAATGTGCCAGATGGGAGAATGTGCAGCGCAAAGCGTCCAAAGTCGTTGATGATGGTGTGACCTGCGTTGGCACCGCCCTGAAAGCGGACCACCACATCAGAGGTCTCTGCCAGCATATCGGTTACTTTGCCCTTGCCTTCATCGCCCCAGTTTGCACCTACAATCGCTTTTACCATAACTGTTACCTCCAAAAGAACTGGGATTCGCAACCGGTGAAGGATTTGCCTTATCCAGCTCATAACGCAACAACCACATTATACTTCCTTTTTTCCTGTGATGCAAGAGTTTTTCCAGCAGAAATAAGAGATTTTTCCAAAAAACTGCAAAACGCAGAGTTTTGTATACAGACAGGCAGAGGACGACCTGTTGCAATCTATCAGAAAAATGCTTGCTCAAATGGAAAAAAACAGGTATGATAAAGAAAAAAGATGCAGGAGAGGGGAGTATATATGAAACAGTTGACGGTGGAAGGACTGCCTTTCTGGAAGCATCTGACAGATGAGCAGAGAGCGGCGCTGCAATCTTGTGCACGAGTGGTGCACTATGGAGCGGGGGAAGTGATACGCGCCTCTGGACGGGAGTGCTTGGGATTATTACTGATTCAGCAGGGCGGAATACGGATTTATCTTCTGTCTGAGGAGGGGAGAGAGGCGACCCTGTCCAGCATGGGGGCAGGAGAGGTGTGTGTGCTGTCTGCCTCCTGCATGCTCTCTGCCATTACCTTTGAGGTAGAAATTCAGGCAGAGCGGGACACACAGGCGCAGGTGATACCCGTGCAATACCTGTCCCAGCTGATGCAGGAAAACATCTATGTGGAAAATTTTATCTATAAGTCGGCAGCAGAGCGGTTTTCTGATGCCATACAGGCGGTGGAACGGATGCTGTTTCTCACATTGGAACAGCGGCTTGTGACCTATTTGCTGGATGAGACGGCGAAAACAGGAGTGGGAGAGATACACGCCACACAGGAACAGATTGCTGTTGCTATTGGCAGCGCCAGAGAAGTTGTAACCAGAACGCTGAAAAAGCTGGCAAATGCCGGAGAGGTGGAGCTGTTCCGGGGTGGTGTGCGGATTTTGGACAGAAAGGCACTGTATGGGAGAATCTAGTTCCACAGAAATAGGGTAACTATGAAATCAAATGCAGAGAAGGGGGCACTCCGTTTCCACTTTTGGTGATTGCAAGTTTATCTATCAAATGTATGATTGAGATGTAATAGACATCAATTTTTGTGACCTATAAAAATGGGAGAGGATAGGGCACAATATGGGTGGTGAAACTGTGGGCAATTCCCTATTAGATGAAAAACAGATTACAAAGCTATATCAGGAGATGTATGGGCGGATGGTTGCCTACGCCTTCAGTGCTCTGAGAGACCGGAGTTTAGCAGAGGAAGCTGTGCAGGACACATTTTGTATTTTCTGCACAAAAGATGGAGATACACAGCAGATAGAAAATCCCCAGGGATGGCTGATGCGAACCCTTCAGAATGTCATGCGCAACATGAAACGACATCGGGCAGTGATGAATCGGCTGATTATGGAATCTATTCAGATGGAAGATTTGGAAAAATTACTGTCATACCATGACGAGGAGGATGTAGATGTACTCTATGAGGATTTGGCTGCCCATACCGATTTTCAACTATTGAAACGTGTGGTACTGGATGGTTGTACCATGTTGGAGGTAGCCAAAGAGTATGGCATTACAGTAGAGGCGTGTAAAAAGCGTGTGCAGCGCATCCGAAAACAATTGCAAAAGAAACTGATGAAACATTGAGTATCATGTACCAAAGTAAAGTAGAAACACACAAAAATACCAGCAGAAGGGGGGAGCGAGGTGTCTGAACAGAATCAACAAAAGAAAAGGGACTATTCCTGCTACGACAAGATGAGCACAGAGGAACTGGAGGAGATTTTACATCTGGATTTTCTGGCATCAGAAGATGGGGATTCCGATTTAGATGCAATTTTGTATATTTCAGACCTGCTGGCACAGCGCACCCAGTTATCTGATACAGAAGCCGCATGGGAGCAGTTTCAGAGAGAATATCGCCCTTATGCAGATGGGCAGTCGCTCTATGCATTTGAGTGTGGTGAGGAGACATCCAGAAAAGAACCCCGTTCCACTGTACCTACCCCATATAGACACAGACGTGTCACCCATTTGAGGCGAGTGGCAGTTTTGGTGGCTGCCCTGATTGCCTGTGTGTTAGGTGGAATGGTCATGGCACAGGCCATGGGATTGGATCTCTTCCGGATCATAGCGCACTGGACAGATGAGACGTTCCAGTTTGTCGATGCTGCTTCCACAGTGTCACAGACAGGGAAGGAAACGTCTCAAGAGCTTCAGTTTTTGCTTCAGGAATTGGAGATGGAGGAATTATTTCCCACATGGTACCCAGATGAATTTACCCCCAGAGAGCCAAGAGTAGTAGAAAATCACTCTTCGACAACCGTTCCTGTCACATTTATAGGGGACAACAGAAGTTTTACTGTCACAATGATACATTATTTTATACCAATTGGTGATGAAATGATCTTTGAGAAGGATGAAACTCCAATAGAACTGTATGAACACGACGGTCGTGACTTCTATATTCTATCCAATCTGGACACAATGACTGCCACATCCTATGATGGGGAGTTTATGGTCACAATTGGCGGTGAGTTGACAAGAGAAGAAATCATAGCCATCATTGATTCCATACACAGTCCACAGGAGATGCAAAATCGGGCGCAGATGAGGGAGCAGTTGGAACTGGAGGGGCAGCCATTGTACTGCCCTGCTGTTTTGGATGGATTTCATCTGGTGGATACCGATTTTTCCATCCGTTCAACAGATGAGGCATACTGGGTAGAGGGCTATGAGAATGGGGACCAGTTTCTTGGCTTTCAGGTGTTGCAGCACAAGCAGCCGCCCAGTGTTGTCCATGAAAAAGATGATGGACCAGTGGAGGAATATGAATATCATGGTGTCATACACTATCTATTTACCAACAACCAGAGCATGAATGCCACATGGATGATCGAAAATGTGGAGTATACTCTATGGCTCACAAATTGGGAAGGGGATTTGAGGGAATTGATTCGTCAAATCTACTACCAACAGGACTATGAACAGATGCAAAAACGGCTGTTACAGGAGAACCAGATTTTATATTTGCCTCAGATTCCAGATGGACTGGATCTAACACAGTCTTATTTCTATCTTGATTCTATATTGGATGAGAGTACATTTTTTGTCTGCTATGAACAGGGGGAACAATATGTACTCTATCAAGTGGTACAGCGTGGAAATGACTCCTCAGCTTCCGTCTACGAAAAGGATAACACCCCTGTAGAGGAGTATAGATATAACAATATAACCTATTACATCTTCAAAAATTTGGACTCTACAACGGTGGCTTGGATGGTAGACAATGTGGAATATGTTCTTATTGTGGCAGATGGAACGGCAGATGTGAAGGAGCTGATTCAATCTCTTTAATCAAAAGGCAGATTCTATTTGATGAACCCCGCGAAGGAGCAAGTTTGTCAATTTTTCAAAAAGAACATAAAATAACCGAAAATCTGCTCAGATACAACCATTAAAACAGCAAGTGGGACACAATTTTCAAAAATTGAGTTCCACTTGCTGTCGGCTTTATGGATAAAAAATAATTTTTTAAAAATTTTTGTCCCTAAAGAGCAGTTCCGTGACATAAACAGATATAGAGGGATCTGTTGGAATGGAAAAATAAAAAACAAGAGGGGGAGAAACCATCATTCAAAAAACACAAAAAAGAAAACAAAAATAGAAAGGAAAGAGAAAAAATGGGTTTACTCGTTGCGTTGATTTTTCTTATTGTGATGTGTCCAATTCTGATTTTGCTCATAAAAAAGGAAGTTTTAGTACACAGGCAGAATCACAAATTTCCATGAGACCAGGTGAAGCTTCTATTTTGTCCACAAAGGTTGTTTGGATGCAAAAAAGCGTGTATTTGCTCAAAAGCCAAATTCCAAATGGCATTTTAGACATCACCAACCAGAGAGCAGTCTATACCAGAACCCATGGACCCAAAGTGTCATTTGCACTGGAGAAGGCAGACATTCTCACTGTTGCACCTCGAGGAGGCGTAAGTGTTGTGATTCAAACCAGAGATGGCAGAAGTATTACACTCAATACAGTTCCCGCAAAAAATACCCTCCAAGCCTTTGAGAAGATGGGGGTAAAGGTACTTTCATAAATTAGGTTATTGGAACATGAGAACACTGTTATGATCGTTTTCCATGGATTGTAATTGAGAAACAAGGTGGTTTTGAAGGAAATTCAAGACCACCTTGTTCTGTTTGGGACGTCAATTCTGGCTTGCTTAAAAGATCAAGTTTATGTTATCTTAGGAGTGGACACAGTGGACAGCCGTTTTCTGTTTTTGTGTACTGTATTATGGTTGTGCGGCATCATAGAAAGGGAGATTGCAAAAAGTCGAATTTTCTGCTATAATCATCCCTCACATTGGTTGCATTTCAAGACAAGAAAGAGAAGGGGTGTACACATTGTATCTGAAGGCATTGGAGATACAGGGATTCAAATCCTTTCCTGATAAGACGGTGCTGACCTTTGGGGAGGAAATGACTGCCATTGTAGGACCAAACGGAGCAGGAAAATCCAATATTTCTGATGCTTTGCGTTGGGTTATGGGGGAGCAGTCTACCAGAACCCTGCGAGGCGGCAAGATGGAAGATGTGATTTTTGGCGGAACCCTGAACAGAAAACAGACAGGATATGCACAGGTATCTCTGGTGCTGGACAACAGCCAACAAATTCTCCCTATGGAGGAGAGCGAAGTGATGGTAACACGGCGGTACTATCGCTCTGGGGAAAGTGAATATTATATCAACCGCCATCAGGTCAGGCTGAAAGATGTCAATGAACTGTTTATGGATACCGGTCTAGGTCGAGAGGGCTATTCCATGATTGGTCAGGGGAAAATTGACGAAATTCTCTCTCTGCGCTCTGGGGACCGGAGAGAAATTTTTGAGGAAGCAGCCGGAATTTCCCGCTATCGCCACCGAAAAGAGGAGGCGGAGCGGAAACTGGAGCGAACAGAACAGAATCTGGTGCGTATTGCCGATAAAATCGGGGAACTGTCCATACAGGTGGAACCACTGCGACAGCAGGCGCAGCAGGCAAAACAATATTTAGTCCTGCGGGATGAACTGCGTACACTGGAACTGTCTGTATGGGTGGATGCACTGGAGCGCATCCGCAGCCATACCATCCGCCTGGGAACAGACTATAAAGAACTCTCCACCCAGCTTCAGGAAGTGGAGCGGAGCATGGATGCAGCCTTTGGCAGTGCTGAGAAGATGACCGAACAGATGCACCAGAAGGAGATGGAAGCAGAGCAGTTGCGTGGCGAGCTTCAAAAAGGGGAGGAAACTCTTCGAGACACAGAGGCAGCCATTGCAGTATTACACAGCCGACTGGAACACCATACACAGCGTCTGGAACAGCTCACACAGGAGCAGGCGAAAAAACAGACACAATGCAGCCAGCTTTCCGAACAAATCCACAGAACAAGAGAACGCCTTGCCACATTGGAAGAACAACTCAGACAGCAGCGTCAGCAGAGCCAACAGGCACAGCAGAGCACCCAGGAGGGACTGAGACAGGCAGGTGTACTGGGACAGGAGATTGAGCGGCTTCGGCAGCAGGAGCAACAGCAGCTTGCCACAGTGGCAAAAGAGAAAGAGGGGTTGTCTGCCCTGTATGGAGCCAGAGAAAGAGCCAACGAACAGGCACAACAGCTCCACGCAGAGGCTGCCCAGCTAGAGGAGCAGTTACAAAAAGCAGGGCAGCAGATACAAAACCAAAAACAGCTTTGTGAGCAGGTGGAGCACACAAAGCAGCAAATGGCACAGAGACTGGACCAACACAGAGAACAACAGCAGCAGAGAGAGACAGAGTTGACGGAGCAGGAGCAAGCTTGTACACAGCTCCAACAACGGCTCCACAACATCCGTGACCGCATCCAGCTATTGACGGAAATGGAGCAGCTCTATGAGGGCTATTCCAAGGCGGTCAAACTGGTGATGAAGGCGCAGGAACAGGGAAAACTTGCCCATATCCATGGCACTGTGGCACAGCTCATCCAAGTGCAGGAGCCATATACCATTGCTATTGAATTTGCTCTGGGCAATGCGGTACAGCATTTGGTGGTGGACACAGAGGAGGACGGCAAACAGGTTATCACCTATTTAAAAAAGCGACAGGGGGGTAGAGCTACCATTTTGCCCCTGTCAGCTGTCCGACCCAGAACCTTTCCACAGGCAGAAGAAATTTCCAGGGAAACAGGTTTTGTAGGGGTTGCTGACACGCTGGTTGCCTGTGCAGACACCTACCGGACGGTGCTGTCCTCTCTGTTGGGTCAGATTGTCATTGCAGATACCTTAGACAACGCCATTTCCATTGCCAAAAAGTACCGTTATCAGTTCCGCATTGTCACACTGGATGGGCAAATCATCCATCCCAGTGGTTCCATGACTGGTGGTTCTGTGCAAAAACAGGCGGGGATTCTGTCAAGAACCAATGAGCGGGAGCGACTGGAGCAGCAGTGTGGAGAACTGGAACAGCAGTTACAAGCCCAAAAGCTCCAATTGGAACAGATGCAGAGTCTTTGCCAGCAGGGAAAAACCGAGGAACAAACCTTGGTGGAGCAGTTGCAACTTACCCAGCAGGAACTGGTACGGGAACAGGAAAAATATCGCTACCTAACCAGCAGTCAGGAGCAGCTTCAGGCACAACAGACCGCCCACAGACAGAAACAGCAGACTTTTTTTGCCCAGCAGGAACAGGGAAAGCAGCAGGAAGTTGCTTTTCAGGAGCGGATTGTGACATTGGAAGCCCAGTTGGATGGGATACGCACCAAAATACAGGAAAAATCAGCCAGCCAGAGTCAGTTACAGGAGGCGAGCTGGGCAGCCAGTCAGCAACTTTCCCAGTGGAATAGTCAGATTGCAGCCCTGGAGACAGAATGGGATGGTCTGCTCCAGCGGATTAGAGAACTGGAAGGGCAGGCAAAAGATACAGAGGACCAGTTACAGCAGAGTAAACAAGAATCTACTCAGTTGGAACAGGAAAAGAATCAGTTTCAGCAAGAGAAGCAGCAAAAGGGGAAGGAAGTGGAGCAGTGGAAGGAGCAGCTCCAAACCCTCAAAGAGCGTATTTTGCAGTGCAATCAGGAAAAGCTGGTTTTGGAAGGGGAACGACTGAAACAGACGCGGCTGGGACAGGAGAAAAACAAGGAACTCTTGAATCTGAGTGGGGAGGCATCCCGACTGGAACAGAAAAAACTGGCAAGTGCGCTGGAAGAAAAGCAGATTTTGGATAAAATGTGGGAGACTTATGAGGTATCCCATGAGGCTGCACGCCGACAGAAAGTGGAACTGGAGTCCATTCCCAAAGCCACCAGACGGATTGGGGAGCTGAAAAAAGACATTGCCGCTCTGGGAGCGGTGAATGTGGGAGCCATTGATGAGTTTCAGCGGGTGAATGAGCGATACACCTATCTCACCGACCAAAGGGACGATGTGGAACGGTCCAAACGGGAATTAGAGGAAGTCATTCGCCAGATTACAAAGGAAATGAAGGGGATTTTTGCAAGGGAGTTTGAGAAAATCAATACCGCCTTTGTACAGACCTTTCGTGAGTTATTTGGTGGTGGCACAGCACGGCTGGAACTGGAGGACCCACAGGACATTCTCCATTGTGGCATTGAAATCCGAGTTCAGCCCCCGGGGAAAGCCCTGAAAACCCTCACCTTGCTCTCAGGTGGAGAAAAGGCATTTGTTGCCATTGCACTGTATTTTGCCATTCTGAAAGTTCGTCCCACCCCATTTGTGGTAATGGATGAGATTGAGGCGGCACTGGATGACACCAATGTGCAGAGATTTGCAGAATATGTCAGAACCATGACAGAGAAAACCCAGTTTATTATCATTACCCACCGGCGTGGTACCATGGAGGAGGCAGATGTGCTCTATGGTGTTACCATGCAGGAACAGGGCATCAGTCGGATTTTGACCCTGAACTTAAATGAGGTAGAAAAAAGCTGGGGAATACGGTAGGAGGAATTGGTTTGGACCAACGGAAAAAGGATTGGCTCACAGTGGTGGGGCTGTTGCTGTTTGTATTGGCAATGGTGGCATGTGTCAAATTGATTTTTGCAGGTCTGGGTGTGATGATTGGGAACGAAACAGATACAGGTCCCCAGCGCACCCCCTTAACCAGTCAGGATGGCATGGAGCAGGTTGTAACCATGGGTTATGTATCTGCCCAGCAGGATATCATAGAACAGTGGTTAGAAGGGGCAGAGGAAGAAACCGCCTGTTATTTAGCCTGTGAAGATACCCAAGAGGGTATTTTATATCTCCCCATGCAGGATTTAGAGGTAGGGGCAAAGGATATGACCGCCACAATGGAGGAAACAGACGGAAAGAAAACGCTGGTATTGCGCATTCGTACCCCAGAAGGAAGTGACCCCATTGACCCTCTGGCACAAATTATGACCCTGCAATCTCAGGAGGACTGGGATTTACTGTCCATTGAAGTAATTTTAGATGGTCGTACATTGGAGCTTTCCAAAACAGTATACCGGGATGGAACTTTTTGGGAGCCAAGTTTATAAGGGAAAGGATTGGGAAACATGGGATTTTTTGATAAGCTGAAAAAACTGAATATTTTTGCAAATTTTGGCTCTGAGCTCACAGAGGATTTTTATGACGAACTGGAAGAATCTCTGATTCTGGCAGATACAGGAATGGACACCGCTCTGGAACTGGTGGCAGAACTGCGCCGCAGGGTCAGGGCGGAGGGCATTAAAACCATGGAAGGTGCCAGGGAGTGCATGTGCCACTGTATTTCCGATCTGATGAGTGTGGGAGAGAGCAGTCTGAACCTGTCTACACAGCCCTCTGTGGTACTGTTTATTGGGGTCAATGGTGTGGGCAAAACCACTACTATTGGAAAACTGGGAAGCCAGTTGCGGAAGGAGCGGAAAAAGGTGTTGCTGTGTGCTGCGGATACCTTCCGTGCCGCTGCTTCTGAGCAGTTGACCATCTGGGCAGAGCGTGCAGGGCTGGACATCATCAAGCAGCATGAGGGGGCAGACCCTGCGGCAGTGGTGTTTGATGCGGCATCGGCTGCCAAGGCACGCAAGGCAGATGTGGTACTGGTGGACACCGCCGGACGGCTCCACAACAAGCAGAACCTGATGAATGAGTTGAATAAGATTTCCAGAGTGATTGATCGGGAATTGCCTGGCTGCGCCAGAGAAACTCTGCTGGTGCTGGATGCCACCACAGGGCAAAATGGGCTGATTCAGGCAAAACAGTTCAAAGAGGCGGCAGGCATTACAGGAATTGTTCTCACGAAGCTGGATGGCACAGCCAAAGGGGGCATTGCCATTGCCATTGCAAAGGAACTGGGCGTACCTGTAAAGTTTGCCGGGGTAGGCGAGGGCATTGAGGATTTGAAACCATTTGTGCCCATGGAGTTTGCACAGGCACTGATTTAGGAAAATCGCCCTGTTTTCTTAAGAGAAATTTTATGACTTCATTCACATAATATCCAACACTTTTGAATAGAACTGTGGTATAATCAGAGAAAATGATAAGAGAGGACGGGTTTATGGATGAATCGTCTGGACGGAAGAAGCAATGACCAATTACGTCAGGTAGAAATCATTCCAAATATCAATAAATTTGCGGAGGGCTCCTGTCTCATCCGCTGTGGAAATACCCATGTACTGTGTACCGCCAGCGTGGAGGACAAGCCACCACGCCATGTGCCGGAGGGAGAGGGCTGGGTGACAGCAGAGTACTCCATGCTGCCAAGAGCCAATCGGGAACGCTCCAGACGGGACATTTCCAAACTGAAGCTGAATGGACGCAGTGCAGAGATTCAGCGTCTCATTGGTCGTGCGCTGCGCTCTGTGGTGGACAGAAAAAAACTGGGACCATGGAACATTACCATTGACTGTGACGTCTTACAGGGGGATGGCGGCACCAGAACCGCATCCATCACCGGTGGATTTGTGGCAATGATGCTGGCATTTGGGAAGATGATGGAGGCGGGGCAGCTCAGTGAGTACCCTGTCACTGGCTATGTGGCAGCGGTTTCTGCTGGCATTGTGGACAATGTGCCCATGCTGGATTTGTGCTATGAGGAAGACTCTGCTGCTATGGTAGATTTGAACTGTGTCATGGATGACAAGGGGCAGCTCATTGAAATTCAGGGTACTGGTGAGGAGAGACCGTTTACCTTGCAGGAGCAACAGGCATTGGTGGAATTGTGCCAGAAGGGAATTGCACAATTACAGGTTTTACAGAGAGACATTTTGGAACAGAATGGAGTACATACAAGATAGAGAGCAGGAGGAACCAATCCATGAAATTGGTATTAGCCAGTAAAAACCCCAAAAAACTGGCAGAAATGAACCGGATATTATCCCAGCTTGGGATAGAAGTCTGCTCTGAGGCAGAGGTAGGCGTAGATGTAGAAGTCGAAGAGACTGGCACCACCTTTGAGGAAAATTCTTTTTTGAAGGCAAAGGCAGTGATGGAAGCCAGTGGACTGCCTGCCATTGCAGATGACTCAGGGCTTTGTGTGGATGCCCTCAATGGAGCACCAGGTGTCTATTCTGCCCGCTACGGTGGAGAAGGGCTGGACGATGAGGGGCGGTATCGGCTGTTGCTGGAGAATATGAGAGGACAGAGCCCCCGTACTGCCCATTTTGTCTCTGTCATCACCTGCGCCTTTCCGGATGGCACCGTGTTGACAGCCAGAGGGGAATGTAATGGAACCATCGCTTTTGCCCCTATGGGTGAGGGCGGTTTTGGATATGACCCAGTCTTTTTCCTGCCAGAGCGCAAGAAAACCTTTGCCCAGCTCAGCCCAGAGGAGAAAAACACCATTTCCCACCGTGGAAAAGCATTGGAACAATTTGAACAAATCTTACAAAACTATCTGTCCCAACAGGGATAAACAAGAGAACAGAGAGGAATATTGTATACATGGAACTGACAAGCAAGCAGAGAGCACAACTCAAAGGTCTTGCCAATGGCATTGAAACCATTTTGATTGTGGGAAAAGAGGGGATTGGTGAAAATCTGGTGAAACAGGCAAATGATGCGCTGGAAGCTAGAGAGTTAATCAAAGGCAAGGTGCTGGAAAATGCCCTGATGACGCCTCAGGAGGTGGCAGAGCAGCTTGCACCCCTCACACGCAGCACAGTGGTACAGACCATTGGCACAAAATTTGTGCTGTACCGTCCCAGCCATCGCAAGGACAAGAAGGACAAAATTGTACTGGTTGAGGATAAGAAAAAGAAGGCTCGCTAAACCTAGGGCGTGAGCGTTGAAATAGGGGAAAGGTGGCGTTTTCATAGTGAAAATCGGAATTTATGGAGGAACCTTCAATCCGCCCCATCTGGGACATCTGGCAGCAGCCCGTACCGCCATTGATGCACTGAAACTGGATAAACTGCTCTTAATGCCAGCAGCCATTCCACCCCATAAGATGCTGCCTGAGAATACACCAGAACAGGAACATCGGCTGGCAATGGCAGAAAAAATGGCAGATGCATTGGCAATGCCGAATGTGGTGGAGGTATCCCATCTGGAACTGGACCGGGAGGGAAAAAGTTATACCTCAGAGACGTTGGAAATTTTGCACCAGATGTACCCAGATGCCCAATTCTGGTTACTGATGGGAACAGATATGTTTTTGACTCTGCACCAGTGGCATGACTCTCGCACCGTGATTCGATTGTCCAATATCTGCGTGTTTGGTCGCACCAGAAAAGATGGTGAAGATGTGTTTGCAGCCCAGCGGGACTTCCTCACAAAGGAGTATCAAGCGAACATTGTGACCATTGCACTGCCGGATCTGGTGGATATTTCCTCCACTCGTCTGAGAGAACTGTTGGTACGGGGGAAGGGACGGGAGTATCTGTTACCCAGTATTTATGGATATATTCTGATGAACCACCTGTATGGCACTGATGTAACGCTCAAGCGGCTGGAATTGCCAGAGTTGAGAGCCTGCTCTTACTCCATGATTTATCACAAACGTGTTGCCCATGTGATGGGTGTGGAGGAGGAGGCAGTCCGCCTTGCTAAGTTCTGGGGGGCAGACCCTGAACTGGCACGCCATGCAGCCATTCTCCATGACTGTACCAAGTATCTGAGTCTGGAGGAGCATCTGACCATCTGTGATAAGTATAGGGTGGAATTGGATGACTTGGAACGGCAGGCAGTGAAACTGCTCCACTCCAAATCTGGAGCATGTGTCGCCAAATACATCTTTGGAGAGCCAGATGAGGTTTATGAGGCAATCTTCTGGCACACCACAGGAAAACGAGACATGAACCTGCTGGATAAAATTATCTATATAGCAGATTACATAGAGCCAAACCGCAGCTTTGATGGGGTAGACGAGATGCGAAAGCTGGCGTATACTGACTTGGAGCAGGCTCTGTTGTTGGGGCTGGAGATGACCATAGAAGATATGGAGGAACGTGGTGTTCCCATTCACTCCAACACTCTGGGGGCACGGGAGTGCCTGATTGAGCGAGGAACAACGTTAAAGAGGTAAGGAATGAGTCAGCAGAGAAACATAAAATCGAGAAGACAGCAGCCACAGGGTTTCTGGCAGCGGCATAAAGCATGGGTCGATGGGTTGACACTAGGACAACTCATCCGCTATCGCATTTTTCAAGTGGTAGTGGCATTGTCCATTACCATTGTTGCAGTGTGGGCTGCGGTGAGTGTGGCATGGAGTGCCTTTGTGCGCCCACCTGAAATTCCAGCGGTGGAGCCAGACATAGGGGATAGCTCTACTGTAGAGAATACAGATGACCTGGATTTTGGTGGGGAGTTGCCCAATGTTGCAAAAAGCGGCAGGCGGGAAGGGGTCTATACCTTCCTTCTAGTGGGACAGGACACCGGAGGCGGTGGCAACACAGATACCATGATGCTCATCACCTTTGATAGTGTGAACAAAGAGCTATATGGAATGAGCTTGCCCAGAGACACTATGGTCAATGTCAGCACCAGCAGTAAACGCCTCAACGCAGTGTACAACTACAACAAGGGAAGCAATAAGGAAACCCAGCTGGAAAAAGGCATTGCAGCACTGAAAAAAGAAGTGGGAAAACTCACTGGAATTGTGCCAGATTTCTATGTGGTGGTACAGTGGGA
Organism: uncultured Oscillospiraceae bacterium; assembly: GCA_944383165.1. GTDB lineage: Bacteria > Bacillota > Clostridia > Oscillospirales > Oscillospiraceae > Lawsonibacter. The sequence goes on along the minus strand of CALWON010000017.1, from coordinate 17,641 downwards.
AGCAGTGGGTGAGCTGGTGGATGCCATTGGTGGTGTAGAGTTTGATGTGCCATTTGATATGGACTATGATGACCCAGCGCAGGACCTGCATATCCACATCAAAGGGGGTAATCAGGTACTTGATGGAGAAGATGCCATGGGGTTGATTCGCTGGCGGCACAACAATGACTTCTCTGTCCAGTACCCAACCGGTGATTTGGGACGTGTAGAAACCCAGCAGGCATTTTTGAAGGCAGTGGCAGAGGAATGCCTAGACCCAGCCATTATTTTGAAAGCCCCCAGTCTGGCTAAGATTTTTATGGACAATGTAACAACCGATTTGAGTATTGGAAACTTGCTGGCGTTTGCACAGTTGGCAGCGGATATGGATGCAGAGACAGGGGTACACTTTGTTACCATGCCCAATCAGGATGCCAGATACCCTGGAGTTTCTATGGTGCTTCCTGTTTACAGTGAGCTGTTAGAGGTACTCAATGATGGTTTTAACCCCTATCTGGATAAGATTACAGTGAATGATATTCAAGTCCTTTATCGAAATAGCGATGGAAGTTACAGTGTCACCAGTGGTACGCTACAGGATTCCTCCCTTGCCCGTCCAAAAGGAAGTTCTTCCAGTAGTGGCAGTGGTGGAAGCAGTCAAACACAAAAGCCAGAGCAAGGAAGTGGTTCCACAACAGGAGAAACTGGAGATACCAGCAAGCCATCTACCGGAGAAGGTGGTAGCACTAGCACCCCATCTACAGGAGAGGGTGGCAACACCAGCACCCCATCTACTGGGGAGGGTGGCAGCACTAGCACCCCATCCACAGGAGAGGGTGGCGACACCAGCACCCCATCCACAGGAGAGGGTGGCGACACCAGCACCCCATCCACTGGAGAAGGTGGTAACACCAATACCCCATCTACTGGAGAAGGTGGCGACACCAGCACCCCATCTACCGGAGAAGGTGGTAGCACCAGCACTCCATCCACTGGAGAGACAGGCAGTGGAGGAGAACAGAACACAACTGAGGAACAGGCTCCACCACCTCTTGTGGTAGACCCACCACCTTCTGTGGATATTCCCAGTCAGGATATAGCAGCATAAGAACGAAAGGAGATAAAACTGTGACTGCTTACGAAAGTGCCATTGTATTGGCAAAAGCATTAGATTCTAAAAAAGGGGAGGAGCTGAAGGTACTGAAAACCGAAGCTCTCACCACATTGGCAGATTATTTTGTCATCTGCACTGCAAGTTCTAACACCCAGATTAAGGCAATGTCTGATGCCTGTGAGGAGGCAATGGAGAAAAATGGAGAGCGTGTCCACCACATTGAGGGGCATCGAGGCGGCACTTGGCTACTGATGGATTTTTCTTCTGTTGTGGTACACATCTTCACAGATGAGGCAAGAAAGTTCTACGATTTGGAACGCCTCTGGGGTGACGCAGAGCAGATTGATTTGACCGAAGTTTTAAAAGCAGAATAAAAAATGGGAGCATTGTACCGAAGTGCAATGCTCCTGATTTTTTGCATGTATTTAACCAATGATGGTTTTAGCAATGTCTACACTTTCTTTTGCATCTTTGGCGTAGAAATCTGCTTCAATTTGCTTGGCATAGTCTGGAGTAAGAACCGCACCACCTACCATAATTTTACATGGCAAACCCGCCTCATGGAGCATGGAAATGGTTTCTGCCATGCTTTTTAAGGTAGTGGTCATGAGAGCAGACAGACCAACCAGGGGAGCGTGGTACTGTTTGACTGCTTCCACTACTGCATTGGGGTCTACATCTTTCCCTAAATCAACCACTTGGAATCCATAGTTTTCCAACAGAACTTTTACAATGTTTTTTCCAATGTCGTGAATATCGCCTTTGACCGTGGCAAGTACCACAACCCCACGGCTGGCAGAATCACCTTCTGTCTGGCTGAGACGCTGGCGAATGACTTCGAATGCAGCCTGTGCCGCTCCAGCCGATTGGATGAGTTGGGGTAAAAAGACCTTGTTCTGCTCAAAGTCAGCCCCGACTTTATCAAGGGCAGGAATCAAGACCTGGTCAATAATGTCCATTGGGTCGGTGGTTTCCAACAACAGACGGGTTGCCTCACCGGCTTCTCCTTTCAGACCAGATACCACAATATCCCCCAAACTTTTGGTAGAGCCAGAGGGAGAGGCAGAAGAAGTTCCAGCACTGGTGATGGAAGTGGACACAGTGGCATTGCCATAGGCGGCAATAAAGTCACGGGCATTTTCGTCCACATTGGTCAGTAGATGGTAACACCGCACGGCTGCCATCATGGCATCCACATTTGGGTTGATGATGGGCAAATCCAAACCGGCAGACATAGCCATAGTCAAGAAATTCTGATTGACCAGAGGACGGGCAGGCAGCCCAAAAGAGATATTGGACACACCCAACACCGTTTTCAGCCCCAGTTCCTCTTTCACACGCCGTAGAGCCACCAGTGTTTGTGCCGCTCCAGCCTGTTCCGCAGATACAGTCAATGTGAGACAGTCAATATACACATCCTCTTTGCGAATGCCATAGCTGAGGGCACGCTCCAGAATGTGACTTGCCACATCAAAACGTGCCTGTGCACTTTTGGGAATTCCGTTTTGGTCTAATGTCAGTCCCACCACAGCAGCACCATATTTTTTCACCAGTGGCAAAATGGCATCCATAGTGGAATCCTCACCGTTGACAGAGTTGACAATGGCTTTGCCACAGTAAATACGCAGTGCACCAGAGAGCACCTCTGGGTCGGTGGAATCCAGTTGGAGCGGTGCATCTGTAATACCCTGTAATGCCTTGACTGTGCGAACCATCATAGCAGATTCATCAATTTCTGGCAAACCCACATTCACGTCCAAAATATCGGCTCCAGCTTCCATCTGTTCCAGAGCCTGATTGAGCATATAGTCAATATCGCCCTTTTTCAGTGCCTCTTTCATGAGTTTTTTGCCAGTTGGATTGATGCGTTCCCCAATCACACGCACACGGTCAATGGGAACTACCTGAGTTCCACTACATACGGCAGCAGGTACATGGCGGGGAACCTCTTTGACCTGCTTTTGAGACAGATGTTGATGGAGCAACTTAATATACTCCGGTGTGGTACCACAGCAGCCACCAAACACCTTTACCCCCAGATCGGCAAGGGAAGCCAAACTAGAAGCAAATTCTTCTGGGGTAATGTCATAACCAGATCCATCAGGATGGGGAAGCCCTGCATTGGGTTTCAGTACAATGGGCAGATTGGTCCATTGCAGTAATTCTTCCACCAGAGGAGGCATTTCTCTGGGACCCAGAGAACAGTTGACACCAATGGCATCTGCACCCATGCCCTCTAAAGTCAGAGCGGCACAGGCAGGGGAGCAGCCTAAAAAGGTGCGCCCTGTTGCCTCGTAGGTCATTGTGACAAGGACAGGCAGGGAGCAGGTCTCTTTGGCAGCCAGCAGGGCAGCCCGTGCCTCCTGTAAGTCGGTCATGGTCTCAATGGCGATCAGGTCTGCACCTGCTTCCGCTCCTGCGGCAATCAGCTCCCGAAAAATGTCAACTGCCTGCTCAAACCCCAGTACGCCAGTGGGTTCCAGCAGTTGACCAATGGGACCTACATCCAAAGCCACCAGACCACGTCCATGAGCAGCTTCCTTTGCAATGGAAACAGCGGCTGGTACAATTTCAGCTACCGTTTTTCCACAGTGTGCCAACTTCTCCCGATTGGCTCCAAAGGTATTGGCATAAATAATCTGGGAGCCTGCGTCCAGATAGGCGGTGTGAATTTCACGCAACCAATCGGGATGCTCCAGAGCCACCAGTTCAGGGGTTGCGCCTACAGGTAATCCCTTCGCCTGTAGCATAGTCCCCATACCACCATCTAATAAAACGGGCTGATTGCCCTTTAACAATTCAAGAAATTCCACAATGTCCACCTGACTTTCTATATTGACAGCTATTGTGAGCAGGGCAGCTTAGACAGCTCCGTATAGTCTGTGCAATAGGTTGCTCTGCCACACCCAAAAAGGCGGTAACGGATTTTCTGGGGGTTAAAATATGGCTTGCACTGGCACACAACCCAATTTTTCGTGGTGCATCCAATAACTGAAGCAGCTGTCCCTGTAATGTGATGGGTAAATCCCCGTAACCTGGGCTATAGCGGAATGGAAAATAGCAGCCTGGGAACTCCCCTTGGATATGTTGCTCAATCTGGTCACAGACCTGCTCCACCGCAGCGGTGGCACAGCAGTCCAGCGCAAGAGCACGGAACATATCCCCGCTTTCTGCCTGACGAATCAACCGGTCAGCTTGGGCAGACAATGTGGCGCACAACAGCACCACACGGCTGCACCCAGTCAAATGCCGTTTTATATCTTTCCCAGACAGTAACAGACCACAGGAGAGCCGCACTCCATCCTCTTCCTGTGTGATGTCAAATACACAGCTTGCCCAGCGTGGCTGGATTACTTTGAGCAACTCCTGTTCACACTGTACCACCATAGCCCGTGTGGCTTCGTCTGCCTGTTCTGGTGGACAGCCCATATAACGCAGCACCTCATCTTGGTTGAGGTGGTTCAGTTGTAGTTCCATCGCTCTTACAGAGTACGCAGAGTGGAAATACTGCTGCTGATATATTTGGCAACTTCTGGATTGTTCATGGTGTACAGATGGATTCCATCCACACCGGCAGCCATAAGGTCAGTAATCTGGTCGATGGCATAGGCAAGACCAGCCTCACGCATGGCCTCAGGGTGATCGCCGTACTTTGCCAGAATACGAGTCAGCTTTCTGGGCAGGGAAGCACCACACATAGATACCATACGTTCAATGGAGGATTTTTTCAGCACAGGCATAATACCAGCTTCAATGGGAACATTGATGCCAGCAATGCGGCAACGCTCCACGAACCGTAGAAAATCATCATTATCAAAAAAGAGCTGGCTGACTAAATGCTGTGCGCCGGCATCCACTTTTTCTTTCAGATGGCGGATGTCAGAAACCAAGTCGGGGCTTTCTGGGTGTCCCTCAGGATAACAGGCAGCAGAAACACCAAAATCACCACGGCGATGAATGAAAGATACCAGATCACTGGCATGGAGAAAATCTGTCTTTGGAGGATAATCTGGGCTGCGGTCACCACGCAGAGCCAGAACATTTTCCACACCGTTGGCTTTCAACCCTGCCAAAACCTCTGTTGCTTCTCCCTTGGTACATGCCACACAGGTGAGATGTGCCATAGCAGGAATATGGTATTTATTTTTAATAATGGAGGCAATTTCCTGTGTGGAGTGGTTCACATTGCTGGAGCCACCTGCCCCATAGGTGACACTGATAAAATCAGGTCGAATGTCTTTCAGTCCGTCTAATGTCTCATAGATGCTGTCAATGGGAGTATCTTTCTTGGGGGGGAATACTTCGCAGGAAAAGACGGGTCTGCCCTTTCCAAATAACTCTGCAATCTTCATTCAAAATCAGTTCCTTTCTCTTTTTCTTAAATATCCAGTTCCAACAACACGGGGCAGTGGTCACTGCCCTCTATTGTGGTCAAAATTTCAGCCCGTTTGATGTGTTCTTTCAACCGCTGTGAAACAAGAAAATAGTCAATACGCCAGCCTGCATTTTTGGCTCTTGCCTGAAAACGGTAAGACCACCAAGAGTAGATTCCTTCTGCATCTGGATGAAGGACACGGAAGGTATCTAAAAAACCGCAATCCAGCAATGCTGTAAGTTTTCCTCGCTCCTGGTCGGTAAAACCGGCACTTTTTTGGTTGGTTTTTGGGTTCTTCAGGTCAATCTCCTGATGTGCCACATTGAGGTCGCCACAGTAAATCACTGGTTTTTTTTCATCCAAAGTGCATAAATACCCTCTCAGTGCATCCTCCCACTCCATACGGTAGTCCAGACGTTTCAAACCGTCCTGTGAGTTAGGGGTGTAGCAACAGACAAGATAGAAGGACTCATACTCCAATGTAATCAACCGTCCTTCATGGTCATGCTGGTCAATTCCCATGCCATTTCGTACAAAAAGAGGTTGATGTGGGGTAAAAATAGCAGTGCCTGAGTAGCCCTTTTTCTCAGCAGAATTCCAAAATTGCAGGATGTTGGAATCCAGAGGCACATCTGCCTGTGACTGCTCCATTTTGGTCTCCTGTATACACATAAAATCAGGAGCTTCCTGTGCAAAAAACTCTAAAAACCCTTTTTTCATGCAGGCACGAAGCCCATTTACATTCCATGAAAGCAATTTCAAAATTCTGTCACATCCCTTCTGGTTCCATCATATTTGTATTATTATACGAGAAAAGCATTCACTTGACAAGAGATATCCCTACAATTTTAGTTTGTTGGTTTAGTTGACAAAAGTTTAGGCAAGGAACAGAGGAAATCATATGCAGTTTTTTGGTGCAGACAGGGGACAGAAAAGAAATCCCTTGTCATTTTACCTAATCCTTGTCATAATGAAGGGGAGGTGAAGGAACTATGAGTTTATTTTGTTGCCCTATTTGTAAGGAGTCATTACATATCAATTCATCTGGCTACCACTGTGCGAATGGACACTGCTTTGACCGTGCAGCAGCAGGGTATACCCATCTGCTTCCAGCCAATCGGAAGCACTCCAAACAACCTGGGGATGATCAGGCAATGGTGGCAGCAAGGAGCGCATTTTTGGAGAAAGGCTACTACGCCCCATTGAGAGAGACATTGTGTAATCGTATTTGTGGGGATTTGGCTGACATCTCCGCTCCTGCCATTTTGGATAGTGGTTGTGGAGAGGGGTACTATACAGCCGGCATTTATCAGACACTGGTTCAGTTGGGCAGACAAGTACAGCTTGCAGGGATTGACATTTCAAAATTTGCTGTGCGACGGGCAGCCAAGCGTGTTCCGGAAGGGGAATTTGCGGTAGCATCGGTGTACCACCTGCCCATAAAAGAGAACTGCATCCATGCCCTTACAAACATTTTTTCTCCCCTGTGTGTGGAAGAATTTAGAAGGGTACTCCAACCGGGCGGTTATTTTTATTATGTGGTCCCATCCGCACAACACCTATGGGAGATGAAAGAAGTATTGTATGACAGTCCATACCCGAACCCAGTGCGTACAGAACAGTATGAGGGCTTTCAGTGGCTGACAGCCATCCCAGTCCGGGAACAGATTTCCTTGACCAGCCCAGAAGACATTATGGCACTGTTTGGCATGACCCCTTATGCATGGAAAACACCAAAAGCAGGGATACAGCGGCTTTCAGAGCGGGGCTCATTGACAACACAGATTGGATTTGACATCCATGTCTATCTCCGCCATTGAAGGGACCATATAGCAGCACACCCCAATCTAGCTTTTTGGCTGTATTTGGAGATTTTCATGGTTGGCAGGCTTGACTTGTTTGCCGGTTGGTCTTATGATAAAGCTGTACATACAATAATACCTGTATATTCATTGCCATTGTAAAATGGGACAATTCAGGGACACCATAAAGAATTGGGAGATAGAGGGGATTCAGATATGGATGAGAAAAAGATGCGAAGGCAGCAACGGAGACTGATTGTAGTATTTGCGGCCATTTGCATGTTGATTTTGTTTTGTACACATTACATATTCATATCGATGGATGAGATGTATCACACTGCAATTGATGACCAACTACAGGAGAAGGCAGAGCAGTATAGGATTTTATACATCAAAAAGGTAGAAACAGACATCCAGACTTTACAGGCCCTCTCCAGCTTTGTAGAATTTAGCGGGACAGGGGATATGGATAAAATGGCAGATGGTCTGTACCAGTTTAACGCACGGACCAGTTTTCAACGTATGGGTTATTTCACGCCAGATGGTGAGGGGGTCCGGGTTAGTTTAGGCGAAAGGACAAAGGAAAACATTGCTTTAGATGATATCTGCCAAGAGGCAAGGGATGTGATTGAACAGGCACTACAGGGACAGAGTGGGGTATCCCAGATGTTTTATGAACCTGCTCTCAAACAGGGGATGCTTGCCTATGCAGTCCCACTGCGTCAGGGAACTACAGTGGTGGGAGCCTTGTTTGCAGCACAGCCAGTTTCTGTTTTTCGTGAAATCCTATTCCAAATTCAATCAGTGGATGCACAGGATGGCAGTGTGTCTGTTGTAAGAGGGAATGGGGAGGTTTTGACCTCTACACTGCCACAGCACGGGGAAGGTTTGAGTACATTAGAGGAATTGGACATTTTCCCAGATGATGTCTGCCATGAACTAGGGGCTGCGTTAGGTGCTGGGGAAATGCGGAGTTTTGGGTTTGACAAAGATGGGGAGGACTATAGGGTCTGTACCCTCCCCTTGGGTCTTTACCAAATTCAAGTGGTCATGGTGGAGCGGGAAAACAGCATCAATGGCAGCTTGACCCATAACACCAGGTTGACCCAGATTGTGGGAATTTCCGTCCTTCTGCTGTCATTGGTCTATGTAATCCTTGCAACAGAGCAGATACGCAGGCACAGCAAGCGCCTTTTGCATCTTGCCTACCGGGATAGTTTGACTGGGGCATATAATAAAGAGAAGTTTATCCAGATGGTCAATGAGGTATGGAGTGAAGAGAGTGCCTACAGCGTGGTTGGGCTTAATATCCGGCATTTCAAATTTATCAATGAGTTGTTTGGGGTGGATCAATCCAACCTGCTGTTAAAGTATACAAAAGATGTGATAAAAGAGCGTTTGAATACCAAGGAGTGTGTCTGTAGGGATACGGCAGATTCGTTTTTCATCTTGCTAAAGGGAGAAAACCAGGAGCGGGTACGTTTCCGTGTAGAGGAGATGATTGCCGCCATCAACCAAAGGGCACAGGAGCTGCACCCTAACTTCTCTGTTATGGTCTATTGTGGTGTTGCATCCACAAGGGACTGTATCCTTTCCAATGACCGTGATACAGAGTTGATGACCCATGTCATGTTTGCACTCAACCGGGCCAAGCAGGACCAGCAGAGCAGTGTCCGTTTCTATGATACAGAGTTACATAAAAAGGAGCAGCTCCAAAACTACATTGAGAGCCACATGCACCAAGCTTTGGCGCTGGAGGAGTTCCGGCTCTATTTGCAGCCCAAATTCAATTTGAAAACAAAAAAACTGGAGGGTGCAGAAGCACTGGTGCGCTGGATTTCTTTGGAGGGGAAAATTATTTTCCCAGATCAGTTTATCCCTCTTTTTGAACAAAATGGGTTTGCAATCCAGCTTGACCTCTATATGGTGGAGCAGGTGTGTAGACAGCTGCGCCAGTGGGCTGACAAGGGATTGGATATGATCCAAATTTCAGTCAATCAGACCAAACTGCTGTTTTATGAGGAGGGGTATGCCGAGCGGTTGCTACAGATTACCAGCCAGTATCAGATACCACCTTCCTATATTACACTGGAAATCCTGGAAGGGTTGGCATTGGAAAATGTGGCTCAGCTCAATGCCTGTATTGATACATTGAGGAACGCTGGGTTCCGTATTTCGATGGATGACTTTGGCAGTGGGTATTCTTCCCTGAACACGTTGGGGAAGCTGACCATTGATGAATTGAAACTGGACCGCAGCTTCCTGCTTGCAGTCTCTGAGGATACAGAAGGCAAGCAACGCAGTATTATGAAATCCATCATTGCAATGGCAAGGCAATTGAATATCTCTACTGTAGCCGAAGGAGTAGAAACTGAGGAAAATGAGCGGATGATGGAAGAACTGCTCTGTGACTATGGCCAGGGTTATTACTACAGCCGTCCAATTCCTGCCCACGAGTTTGAAGCACGTTATTTCCAACACAGCACAGTTGCTGGGATGGAGATGAGGTGAATGATGTGGGAGAAATCATAAAATATGTCTGTGTTTTGATTTTGTTCCTGATCCAGGGGGCATTGCAACTTCTGATTGCGCCCACAGACACTGGTGAATTCAGGTTATCAAAAAGACAGATTGTATGGTATGAGCTGTTGTCCTGTAGTCCAGTCCTAGCATTCTGGATTCCTAAATTTTATCTACCAGTGTTCTATCTATTGTTTCTGGCAGGGTGCCTGATCCAAGAGAGGGTCATACACATGCAGTGTAGTGCAATGTTTCGGTTTGCAATTTTTGGCAGTATCCATTTGAGCACCATTGGTTTGAAAACATTGGCGTCAGAATACAACCTGCCAGAGATTCTAGGGAACCCGATACAAATCATAGATGGGACATTGGTTGCATTACTACTAGATTCGATTTTTTATCTATGCACACAGGGCATGGAGTACCCAGAAATATCAAAGGCAGGGATGAGACAGGAAGCACTGTATTTCCAATATTTCTTGGTAGTTACGGTGGGATATGTGTTTTTGCAGAGTGTTTTGTGCCTGTTCCCCATTCAGCTTGACAATTATTTTGTATTGTTTCTGTGTGAAAATTTAATTTCTGTATTGTTATTGTGGGTATATGTCCACACTTTGGTGTGCCTTTCCAAATCTTCAGAGATTGGGGATTCCAATTTGCAGTTGCATGGTTATATGGAAAGTGCAAGCCAGCGTGTCCGTGCACTACAGGGCTGTGTCCACTATGATAAGATGACTGGGGCAAGGTCAAGGCTTTTCCTCATACAGGAGACTGGGCGGCTTTTGGACAGTAAAATCCCATTTTCTTTGGTGTATTTGGATTTGAATGGTTTGAAGTGTATCAATGATATACAAGGGCATCAGGCAGGTGATCAATACCTGGTTGAATTTGTACAACATATGCAACAACACATGAGGCAACAGGATACCTTTGCCCGCTTTGGTGGGGATGAATTTATTTTGTTGATGCCCGGTTATGAAAAAGACCATGCCAAAGACCGTATGGAACGGTTGCAGGAGTGTATGCTACAGTTTCCTTTTGAGGCAGGTGTGGTAGATAGTGAGGAAGCTCAGACCTTGGATCAACTGATTGCCATTGCAGATGAGCGGATGTATCAGGAGAAGCGAAAGGGGAGAGTGCGGGATAGAGCTTGAAGATGCCCTATCACTGCTCATATATACAATATCATTCCTATTGTACAATCACAGTGTTATGACTATGTTGTATGCAGTCCTTCAACGTACTGGGAAGGTTGCCTTCTGGAAGGATACACTGCTGTTGACGGTGGGAAATTTCCTCTATTTTACATTACTCAACTACATGGGGCATGGGCTTTTGAATAATTGGCTTCTTTTCTGTTTATTTTTTTATGCAGAGGGGTGTGTTTTGTTCCAGGTACCCATCCGGGAAATGGTATTTTTGACCATGCAAGTCAGCCTATGTACATTGAGTAATATTTTGTTTTATTATGCACTTTTTTCCATCCTTTTGAATCAATCATTGTCTTATTTCCTGAACATTATGGAACCCATCGATTTTATGAAGTTCCTGGCGTTGACACTCTCTTACATCTCCACTTCGTTTGCGTTCCGCTTCTATGCAAAAGAGAAAAATTGTGTACCCATGCGGCATCTGATTGCCTCTATGGGGCAACTTCACTTTTTGATGTTGGCAATGATTACCCTATTAGGCTATCTGGCACTACTGGGATTTTTTTACACAGGATTTGGAAATACCCTTGCTGCTAAACTGTGGAGCCTGTTAACTTGTGTCTATGTTTCGTTGAGCTATGTCCTCTCAGTGCGGTTTGCGACCAGATTGAGTTATTTTTACTGCCTGGATCGAGAAAATATTGACATGGGAAAACGTCTTGCACAATATATGAGAGAGGAAGAGCTGCTTGCCAAGGCAGCAGAGCAGGATGAGCTGACAGGGGTCCGCACCAGACAGGCAGGGGAACAGTTTTTGCAGGATTTGATGGAGCGGAAACGGAATTTTATTTTGTGTATTGTGGATTTGGATGGGCTGAAATATGTCAATGATCATTTGGGGCATCAGAAAGGGGACCAGTATCTATTGACAGTGGCACATGTGCTGGAGGAGAGTTGCCGTCATGACCGTGACCTGGTGTGCCGTTATGGTGGCGATGAATTTCTGGTGGCTTATGTGGGATTGCGTGAAGAGGATGTCCTGTGGGTTATGCAATGTGTGAAGGAAAAGATTTCCCTTCGAGCACAGGAATTGGGCATCCCAATGGAACTTAGCTATGGGATACAGCTTTGGCAGGATGGCATGACATTTGGGACACTTTTTACTGAAGTAGATCAAAAAATGTATCAGATGAAGCATCAACACAGGACACATAGACCAGAGTTCATTCGATAAGGAGAAAGAGAGGGACCACCATGCTCGAAAAATCACCTGTATATCAAACAATCTATTCCTTTTATGATTGCTACCTACAAAGGAGAGAAATCGACAGTTCCATGATGCTCTTGTCCGAAAATGCCATCTGTGTTGGGACTGGAAGGCATGAGGTATCAGTTGGTCGAGCAGCGTTTGCCCAGCTTTTTCAGGCAGAACTTCAGGAAATGCCAGACCCAATCGGCTTTACTATGGATGGTTATCAGGAATATGAATATGCCCCAAACTGTTGGAGTTGTTTTTGCTGGATACAGATGAAAATGGTATTGAAGGGGATGGGTCCCATCCTATACCATGTGCGGGTCAGCGCAGGGGTACATCTGGATAGGGAAGGCTATCGGATCCATGCCCTACATGTGTCTGAGGCCAGTTCCCACCAGCAAGATGGGGAATTTTTCCCAATCCAATATGTGGCTGAAAATGGGACGGAAATCAATCGGGAAACCAAACAGGAATTGATGGAGATGATCAGCCAGGTTATGCCGGGGGGTATCATTGGGACATATTTGGAGGATGGCTACCCATTGTATGCAGTAAATGAGCGTTTTTTGGAGATGACTGGCTATACCTACGAAGGGTATTTACAGGATATGCGTGGGTCTGCCCGTAATGGCATTCATCCAGATGACCGTCTCTATGTGACCAAAGCGATCCAGCAAGCAATGGAAGAAGGGGAACAGTATGAGTTGGAATACAGGATCAAAAAACGGGGTGGTACCTATTTTTGGATTCGGGAAATTGGCAGAAAGACTGTAACCTCTGATGGGCGTCAAGCAGTGATCAGCATCATTCTGGATATTTCGGAACAGGTACGGATGAATCAAAGCCTGAAGGATGAAAGTATGAAAGATCCTTTGACTGGTGCATATAATCGGAGAGGTGGGCATGAACGGATAGAGGCTGCTATGGCGGCGAAGGAGGGAGGCTATCTCTTTCTTATGTCCGATTTGGATTGTTTCAAACAGGTCAATGATATTTATGGGCATAACCATGGAGATTATGTGTTGCGGTTCCTGGTAGAAAAGCTGCGGAAATGTTTCAGGAAAACAGATACCATCTGTCGGCTTGGTGGGGATGAATTTGCCATTTTTCTGCCAGACTGCCCACCCAATCAGGTGATTGAGCAAAAACTTTCCAGTGTGATACAAGATTATAGGTGTATGATTGAAGAGAAGTATCCCAAATCCCATTCCAGTATTTCCTTTGGCGGGATCTATGGAAAATCCAAGCACACATTTACAGAGCTTTACCAGCTGGCAGATGCTGTACTTTATGATGTGAAACAAAAGGGGAAGGGCAGTTTCCAGGTGTGTGTGATGTAGTCTGGGTGGATCAGAGAGACAATGGTAAGTATTTGTAGCAAATCCATCCATTCTATATATAAAAAAATAATATTTTATATGCCCCTTCGTTATTTTGTATAAATATAGAATCTTGCCCATCTCTGTGTAAATCAAATGCAAATTAAGATTTTGTATAGTTTGAGACAAAATTTAACATAGATTTTACATTTGTCCATAAAATTTGGAAAAGGAGCTTGTAAGAATTTACGATTGACGGATTGTATATTTTACAGTATGCTGATAATGTTGACAGGAGTGTGTTTGACAGGCAATCATATAAGGGGGGAGTTTATGGATAGCCTTTATGAACAATTTCAGGAAATGGGCTTTGACAGTAAAAATCTCTGTTTGGAGCCAGAGTGTAGTGAATGGAGGAACGAGGCTTATCCAATCAATGCAAAAGCAATCGGGTATGAAGGAAACATTCAATACTGTTTTATCGAAGGATATGGGAACATGGTTTTTGCTGCCAATCCTGACAGTGCGGTACATCAAAAAGTTTATCCATTGGCACGGAATTTTTATGATTTTATGCGTCTGATTCTGGCGTGTGGCAGTACAACACCTGTAGAACAGATTGTGTGGATGGATCGAAAAAAGTTTCAGGATTTTGTCAGTTATGAGCTGGAAGTGGAGAGTAAGCCAGATCGGGAGCATCTCAATAAACTGGCAGACGCTTTTCATCTCAGCCCTATGGAAGATCCCTTTTTCTATGTAAAACGAATTCAGAAGAATTTTGATGATAGTCAGATTCAATTTAGCCCTGAAGCAGCAGGAAGCTAACCAGTAGCTTCCTGCTGTTTTTCTGTAAAGTCAAATGAAAAGGGTGATTGATGGGATTGCAGTTGACCAATCCTCTACTTTATATTACAATAGAGGGATAAAAAAGTAATGAAGAATAGGAAGAAGTATCATGTTACAAAGGGAACAGGAACAGAGATTTTGCATGGCACGGAGAGCAGCTATTGCACGCAGATATGGTTATCTCAATGACAGACAACAACAGGCAGTACTGGCAACTGAGGGTCCACTTTTACTTTTGGCAGGGGCAGGCAGTGGAAAAACGACTGTGTTGATTCATCGTATTGAAAATCTTTTGGAGTTTGGACGGGGTTCGGATAGCCCAGAAGTACCAGAAAATGTGACAGAGGAACAACTCTATGCTCTGGAATGCTATGCCCAAACAGGAGAAGGCAATGTGCAGGAGATGGAGCGGTTGTGCCAGCTTGAACCAGTGGCACCTTGGAGCATTTTGACAATTACCTTTACTAATAAGGCAGCAAATGAACTGAAGGAGAGACTGGAACGGAAGCTTGGTTATGGTGCCAATGATATATGGGCACATACGTTCCACTCTGCCTGTGTACGGATTTTACGCCGTGACATAGAAAAGCTGGGGTATGGTAGCTCGTTTACCATATATGATACAGATGATTCCATGCGAGTCATAAAAGACTGCTTGAAAGATTTGGATTTAGACGAAAAATTCTATCAGCCCCGCTCCATTTTGGGTTCAATTTCTAGAGCCAAAGATGCCATGTTAGAGGCAAAAGAGTATGTGAAGCAGAGTGAACAGACGGGGGATTTCTATCAGGCAACAGTGGGAAAACTGTATTTGTCCTATGAGCAGAGATTGAAGTCAGCCAATGCGCTGGATTTTGATGACTTGATTTTGTTGACCGTGAGATTATTACAAAACTTCCCTGAAGTCCTGAAATTTTACCAAAAAAAATTCAAATATGTACTGGTGGATGAATATCAGGACACCAACCATTTACAATATCTGTTAACCACATTGTTAGCAGGTGGCTATGAAAACCTGTGTGTGGTAGGGGATGATGACCAGTCTATCTATCGTTTCCGTGGTGCAACCATTGAAAATATTTTATCATTTGAGGAACAGTATCCCAACTGTCGCACCATCCGTTTAGAGGAAAATTACCGTTCCACCAAAACCATATTAGAGGCTGCCAATGCAGTCATCCGCAATAATTTTGGGAGAAAAGGAAAAGAACTGTGGACACAGGCAGAGCAGGGGGAACCCATTCAAGTTTACCGTGCATTCAGTGAAACAGATGAAGCCCAATATGTAGCAACACAGATGCTGGAAGGCTATCGAAAAGGGATGGCATGGAAAGATTTTGCAGTACTCTATCGTATGAATGCACAGTCTAACCAGATGGAAAATGCCTGTAAAAGGAATGGGATTCCTTATCGCATTGTAGGCGGTATGAGATTCTTTGACCGTGCAGAAATTAAAGATATGGTGGCATATCTGTCCGTTTTAAATAATCCTGCCGATGATTTGCGCCTGACCCGTATCATCAACAACCCACCCAGAGGAATTGGAACTCGCACTATTGAAGTAGCTGGGCAGTTGGCACGACAGGAGGGAAAGTCCGTCTATGAGATTATTTCTTTCCCGAAACGCTATCCTCAACTGGAGCGGTCTGCGGCAAAACTTTCCCAGTTTACTGCACTGATTCATGAGCTGAAGGAATTATCGGACAAGTTACCACTGGATCAATTCTATGAAGAATTAATGGTGCAAAGTGGGTATGCTTCTATGCTGGAGGCAAGAGATACTGTGGAAGATAGGGGACGGCTGGAAAATATACAGGAATTGCTGACTTCCATCCGAACCTATATGGAACAGTGTGGAGAGGAAGCTGACTTAGCCGGTTTTTTGGATGAAATTGCGCTATACACCGATTGGGACAGTGAAGAAGAACAGGACTGTATTACCATGATGACCATGCACGCAGCCAAAGGGCTGGAATTTCCTGCTGTCTTTGTGATTGGTGCAGAGGAGGGAATTTTTCCTGGCAGTCGTGCCATTGGTTCCCAAGATGACATGGAGGAGGAACGGCGGCTGTGTTATGTGGCAATGACAAGAGCAAAACAGCAGCTCTATTTGACCAGTGCTAACAGAAGAATGCTGTTTGGACGTACCAGCTCTAACCGTCCATCCCGTTTTGTGGGGGAGATTCCAACCACATTGCTCCATCAAGTGGGTGGTTCAACAGAGTTCACATACCGCAGTGGATATTCCTCTGCATACAGACCACAGGAGCAACAACAGAGAGCATCCATGTTCTCCCAACCCACACCCTCTGCAAAACCAGTGACCAGTGGTTGGAAAAAAGGGGATACCGTCAACCATCAGGCATTTGGAAAAGGTATGATTTTGTCTATCCAGCCAATGGGTGGAGATGCTTTAATTGAAATTGCATTTGATGGAGTAGGAACCAAACGGTTGATGTTAAAATCTGCTTCCAGCCATATGACAAAAGAATAAAAGAAAAACGACGGTTTTGTGTGTCAATTCAAATCCGTCGTTAGACTTATGAGCGATAGATATGGACTAGGTGACAGAATAACGTAAAATTGTTTTTTGTTTGCTTTTGTCCACCCTGTTGGTATGGGTCAAATAAATTTCTCTGTGATAATTCTGGTTATACTGTAAATGATTTGCTTCTGCATACTGTTTCATTTTCTCAAAAGAAGCAGGCTCATCATCAAAAGAACCAATATGTAAAATTTCTATACATATTTCCTCTTGTACTCTATCAAAGAATACCTCATCAAACAATGGAGATGGCTTTTTCACTTTGATTTGTTCCAACGCTGACACAAACATTTCTCTACGAATAAAGTCTGGTTGGCGTATCATGATTTTATACTCCAAATTTTCTTTTACCAGTTTTGTTCCTATTGGTAAACTCCATATACCCTCTAACGGATATACAGTAAAATCATCAATATCATGTTCTAAATGACCATTGGCTATCCATTTTTTATATCTCATTTTGATTGCAACGGTGTACAAAGGGAATATTATAAAATTTAACAATGGACTGCCAATCTTACGCAGAGATACCGCCCAAACGAGACTAGTGTGTTGCGCCCTGCCGGGGGCTTCCCCTGCGCTGGCTGCCGCCAGCTACCCTTTTGTGGACTTGCCGCCCAGAAACACTTTGCGTTGCAAGCTGTTCCCATCCGGCAAATTTACAATTCTTCTATTCCCAAAAGTGGCTGGTCATAGTATAATAGAGCCAGCGACAAATCGTACATTTATGGAGGT
>CALWON010000016.1 GCA_944383165.1 uncultured Oscillospiraceae bacterium | reverse complement strand
GACCAGGAGTCTGAGCGTGGCGGCGTGTCTCCCTATATGACTGAGCAGCGTGCCCGTGAGGTGGATCTGCGTGCCTATCAGATTGCTTTTGAGGCAACCAAGTATGATACTGAGGACTATGACGCTGGTATGCGTGGTCTGATGACTTCTTTCTCCAAGATTGGTTCCATTGAGTGTACCACCAGTGAAGGTCTGATGACCGAGATTCTGGCAAACGAGTGGGGCTTCATTGGCTATGCTGTCACCGATATTTATGACGATGTAGACCTGTGGAGTGCAGTTCTGAATGCTGGTACTACCTGTTTTGATACCCGTGGTCAGTCTGGCTTCTATAAGACCACCACATTGCAGAGCTCCAACCTGTTCCAGAACCTGATTGAGGGCAGAGGACTGGATGCAAACTTCATTGATGGTGATGCAAACTTGCAGCTGAAGCTGAAAGAGGCGGTTCACAAGAACATCTATGCTTGGACTGAGAGTAACCTGATGAACCGTTACAATGCAACCACCCGTGTTGAGAAGCAAATGACTTGGTGGAGAGCAACCTACTATGGTATTGCTGGTGTGTCTGGCGTACTGATGGTTGTGGGTGCAGCCATGTATGTTATGTCCTCCAAGGGCAAAGAGGAGGAAGTCTAAGATGAAAAAGAATGCGATTGGATTTTATTTCAACGTCCTGGCAGCCATTCTTGGTATTGCAGGTTTGGTCTGCACTGTATTGAGCAGCTCTGGAGATAATGCACTGAGTGGTCTCTCCACGGTGATTGCTGCTGGCGTAGTAGCCATTGCATTGGTGATTGTAGCCATTTACTCCCCCATGAAGAATGGCAACCATGACCCCATTGCTGCAGTTTCTGTCATTGCTGCCATTGCACTGTTTATGTATGTGTTTAATCAGTGTGTCAGCCAGCGTGTGATGCTGATTGCAGGTCTGTTTTCCTTCAATGCAAACAATGCTGCTGGTTGGACTGTGTTCTCCTTTGTCGTTGGTGCTGCTGTTTGCCTGCTGGCTGCAAATATTTTGCTGGTTATCGGCTCTTTCTGCAAATCCGTGAAGTAAAGTAAAAGACCCATTTATCTAAGGAATGCCATGATGAAGGCCGTCCTGCTTTCGGGCGGGATGGTCTTCTGTGGCAGTTGAAAGAGGAAATCACATGAACGAGAATACAAATAAAAACAATTCAGGCAGTCCACGCCTGAATCGGGCAAAGCCCTATCAGTTGGTGCTGTTTCCATTTAACAATGGTGCAACCAATGTCTACTATATTTTGACATCTTCCTACATTGCCTACTATGGCGGTGTATTGGGATTGCTGGTTGTATTTGCCAGCACAATGGTCACAATAATGCGTCTTTTCGATGCCATTACGGACCCTATCATTGGTGCTTTGATTGACAAAACCAATGGTAAATTTGGTAAATTCCGTCCCTATATGATTTTGGGAAATCTGATTATGGCAATCAGCTCCATATTGCTCTATTTCTGTACCCAGTTGGTACCAGAAAGCACCATGTGGCTGCGGTATACGCTGTATGTGCTGTTTTATGCCATTTATGTCATTGGATATACCTTCCAGACCTCTGTTACCCGTTCTGCTCAAACTGTGTTGACCAACGACCCCAAGCAGCGTCCTATGTTTACCGTGTTCAATCTGGTAGCCAGTATGGTGGGTATGGGTGCCATTCAGGTTTTGGCTCCTGTGATTCGTTCTAAAGTGGGTGACTACACCACACAGGCATTTTTTAATGCGCTGATTCCTGTTTCTATTATCATTTCCATTGCACTGACTGCACTGGCTGTGATTGGTATTTGGGAGAAGGATAGACCAGAGTACTTTGGACTGGGCAGCAAGGCACAGCAGAAGGTGAAAGTGTCTGAGTATTTGAGCATCATTCGCTCCAATGAGCCGTTACAGCGTCTCATGGTGGCTGGTGCAGGCTGTAAGCTGGCACTGGCAATCGCCACCAATACCGCTGTTTTGTGTATGCTATATGGTGGTATGATGGGCAACTATGATGGTCTGTATCTGCCTATGATGATTATGGGCTATGTATTTTCTGCCCCCTTCTTTGTACTGACTGTACGCACCTCTCAAAAGCAGGGACAGCGTGCCTCTTTGATGCGTTATGTCAGTGTAGCTCTGGTGATGTATGTGGCAGTTTTGGTTCTGCTGATTTTGTGGAGCCCAGATAACCCTGCCTTCCACCTCTCTCTCTTTACAGATGGGAAACTGTCCATTAACTTGTATACCATTTTGTTTGTGTTGTTCTTTGGTATTGGCTATGGTGCCTATTATGCAACTGCGGATATGCCTATTCCCATGGTAGCTGACTGTTCTGACTATGAAACTTACCGCACTGGTAACTTCGTTCCTGGCATCATTGGAACCCTGTTCTCTCTAGTCGATAAGCTGGTATCCTCTCTCAGTTCCTCTGTGGTGGGTTTGGCTGCTGCTGCCATCGGCTTTACAGCTGCCCTGCCAGGCGGTGATGACCCCTTCCGTCCAGGTATGAACTGGGTTGTTATCATTCTGTTCTGCATTATCCCTATGGTGGCATGGGCTGCAACCTTGATTGCCATGAAGGGATATACCTTGACTGGTGAGCGTATGAAAGAGATTCAGGCAGTCAATGCTGCCCGCAAACATGCCATTGACAATGGTATGAGTGTGGAAGAAGCCATGAAGAAATGGGTTACTATTGATCAGGTACCTGAGGAGTTCCGCAACTGATACAATAGAACTGTTACAGAGTAAAAATAAGCAAAAAACCAGCAGAAAGTGGGAAACTTTCTGCTGGTTTTTTTATTACTATATCATTTTGTTGTGTCAGATAGGACTGGTTAGTAACACAGTTCTTTCATATGAAATTCCAGTAGTTCTTTTGGTGAAATTTGTTTCCCAATTTATCCTGAAAATTATTTTAAAAACAGCATATTATCTTCATCATAAGGTTCACCCAAACAAACCAAATGTAAGAAATCATTCCATTCATTGCAGAGAATGCTGGCATGGTTTAACATAAAGTGTCTGATATTGCCCCTATCATCCCAATCAACAGGAGATTCCATAATTTCTTCATTGTGGATATAATAGACTTTTCCCGTTAATAAATCGTAAAAGACATAATAAGACTCCATATAGAAATCTCCAATATGGATAAAACCAGCAGTCAGCCAACATTCACACAATTCATCGTGCTTGAACTGTGTAAGATAGTCAGATCCAGAGGTTCCATAGATGGGATACCACTTAAAATCTACCACTACAAAATCAATGCTATCACTGGGCAGATACCCATGTTTTTCTTTTGAAAATGAGTAGTAGAGGCTTGCAGCCAATTCCCCACAAAATGTGAGATATACCATGATTTCTTCCAGTTGATAGCAGGTTAAAAATGCCTGAAATTGGGCTGGTAGAGAATACCCAAGCTGTTGTTCCATCCAGTGCAAATCTTCTTCTGTTAATGTGGATGGTTCTGGTGGCTGTGAGAAAAATTCAGGGTTTTGCTGGAATAGGAAATCCAAATATTCTTTTGCGGTACTCACAAAATCACTCCTTCTGTTTTGGTAGGGTGGAACAGTTCGTTTAGGTAAAAATCGGTGTACAGGAGAAACCGTTACATTTCATGATGGATACCATATGTTCCATTCCATGTCTTGTATGGCTGCCAAAGTATCCCACTACAAAATCTGATATTGTGTCTGGGTCATGATTCCATGACAAGATAAAACATAGGTCATCTTGAAACCAAAATTGGTCTGAAAATGTGCTAAACCATGCACATTCAAACTGATGTGATTGTGGCATGGAGGAAACATATTGCATCAAAGCGGTACAGATTACTTCATAATTGTGTTCTGTGGGTGTTCCAAATTTCTGTATAACATGCTCCACAAAAATGGAGTGGGAAGGAAAAGCACATTTTATTTTAAATTTATATTCATAGTAGGCATAGTTTAAAAATGCAGAGGCAAATAAAAGTTCTTCTAGGGAATCTGCTGCTTGATAACAGGGGCTGTTAGGGTCAAGTGATGGCACCCAAACTAAACGGGGTTCTATATTGTTATCTGTATAGTAATAGGCAAGATAGGAGCTAATCCAAACATTCCCTATATAAAAATAAGGTGAATGAGGATGATGATTGATGGAGTGATTGTGAGCAATGGCTGACAAAGAAAGGTGGTAATTGAAGGATAGATTGATACCACTTTTCCCAAAATTCTCTGCAAACCATTGGTATTCTTTTGGAAATGTTTTTAAACCACAAGTACATAGATGATGTGATATGCCTGCTGTATCTTTGAGTTGTGCAATTTCTTCCTCTGTTGCAGGTTCAGGATGTTTAAACCAGTTGGGGTCAAATTGAGCAATAAATGACTGTAATCGTTGGAATCTGTTTGCAGCATTGCCCTGTATAGGTAGATGGAACTTCATAATTATTTCACCTCGTTTTATAATCATAGAACAAAGACAAAACCAAGTCAAACAGATTTCTGGTTCGAAAAAGAAAAGGGCACATGGATGGCTTTCCATATGCCCTTTATTGTTTTGTGAATGGGGGAATGCTGTGTGGTTATGCGTTTTTCTGTTCCGCAATCAGCTTGATTATTTGAATGACCAGGGTTGGGATAAAAGCCAAAAGCACAATTTCACCCATATGAGCTAGACCGAAGGAGGGAGCAATCATAAAGAGGCTTCTCAGAGGAGGCACCACTAGAACCAAACCAAGCAGTACAACACCAGCAAAGAATGCATAGATAGAGTATACATTGCTGGAGAATTTCAGCTTGAAAATGGATTCTGCACCACGGCAGTTAAAGCCATGGAACAGACGGGCAAGGGTCAAAGTACCAAATGCCATAGTGGAGGCAAGGGCGGCATCTCCATTTTGATAGCCCAGATAGAATGCAATCATGGTAACAATGGCAATCAACAGACCCTGACCACCAATACGGGTCAGTAAATCCTGACTGAGAATAGGCTCTTTGGGGTTTCTGGGGGGCTGCTTCAGAAGTCCCTTCCGTGCTGGTTCCATACCGATGGCAATGGCAGGCATGGAGTCAGTGAGCAGGTTAATAAACAACAGGTGGACAGGTTCAAATGGGACAGGCAGAGCGAGCAGAGAGGCATAGAGAACACAGAAAATACCGGCGGTGTTACCAGACAGCAAAAACTGAATGGCGTTTTTAATATTTGCATATACACTTCTGCCATTGACGACTGCTTTCACAATGGTGGCAAAGTTGTCATCTGCCAAAATCATGGAGGCGGCATCTTTGGAGACCTCAGTACCAGTAATGCCCATTGCAACACCAATATCCGCTTTTTTCAGTGCAGGTGCATCATTGACACCATCACCTGTCATAGATACAATGTTGCCTTTTCTTTGCCATGCGTTTACAATGCGGATTTTATGCTCAGGGGAGACACGGGCATAGACAGAAACCTTATCCAGTTTCTTGTCCAAATCGGCATCGCTCATCTGGTCCAGTTCCACACCGGAGAGAGCCTCATCCCCATCTTGGAAAATACCCAGTTGACGGGCAATGGCAGAAGCAGTCACCTTATGGTCGCCGGTAATCATAATGGTGCGAATACCGCCCAGTTTGGCATCTGCAACAGCCTGAATGGCCTCTGGTCTGGGTGGGTCAATCATGGAGATGAGACCAATAAAGGTAAATTCTGATTCATCCTCTAAAGACAGAGGACGTACAGAGTCCAATTCACGGAACGCAAACGCCAGTACACGCAGACCTTCCATAGAAAGTTCCATATTTACACGGGAAATTTCTTCTTTCCGCTCAGGGGTCATGGGAACACGCCCCTCACGGGTTAACAGCCACTTGGAGCGGTCCAACAGTACATCAATGGCACCTTTGGTGAAAAGGGTGGGTACTCCATCAATGTTGTGTAGTGTGCTCATCAGTTTACGGTCGGAGTCAAATGCCAGTTCACCCAGACGGGGATGCTGTTCACGGTAACGTACCTCATCTACACCAAACAGTTCCCCCAACATGACAAGAGCCACTTCTGTTGGGTCGCCAATGGATGTACCAGTTTCTGGGTCATTGGTGGCATCGCTGGCAAGGAGAGCAGATTTTAACAGCAGTCTCTGTACATCGTTGACCAAATCCAGATTTTGCCCTTCCAACAGAGAACCATCAGCATAGATTTTCTGGGGAGTCATTCGGTTCTGTGTTAATGTACCTGTTTTGTCAGAGCAAATGACAGATACACTGCCCAGACTTTCTACAGCCTTTAAATCTTTCATAATGGCGTTCTGTCTTGCCATTTTCTGTGTTCCCATTGCCAGAACAATGGTGACAATAGAGGACAGAGCCTCAGGGATGGCAGCCACAGCCAGAGCCACAGCAAACATGAGAGAGTCCAGTATGTTCATCCCAGTGCGGAAGACAGAAAGTGCAAATACCAAAGCACAGATTACCATAATCACAATGGCAAGCTTGGCACTGAAATTGTCAAGGCTTTCCTGAAGTGGGGTTTTTCTCTGCTGGGTCTGATTCATCAGAGCGGCGATTTTGCCTAACTCTGTATTCATACCAGTGGCAGTGACCAGCACAGTAGCACGACCATAGGTGACGAGAGAGCCGGAAAATACCATGTTTTTCTGGTCTCCCAGAGCCACCTGTTCTGCGGTGAGAGCCTCAACCATTTTGTCAACCCCCTCACTTTCACCAGTGAGGGAACTTTCGTTGACCTTGAGAGAGAAGTTTTCAATTACACGACCATCTGCAACCACCATGTCGCCAGCTTCCAGCAAAACAATATCACCGGGAACAACCTCAGCAGATGGAATTTCAATGCGAGTTCCATTTCTCATCACCTTAGCAGAGGGAGAGGACATAGCTTTCAGACTTTCTAACGATTTTTCAGCCTTTAAATATTGGACAGTGCCCAGAATTGCATTTAGAATCAGCACAGCAAAAATGACAATGGTGCTTTCTAAATTGCCTGAGGCAGCGGAGATACAGGCAGCAACCAACAGGATGATGACCAATAAATCCTTAAATTGCTCCAGAAAAACCTGTAAGGTGCTTTTTTTCTTTCCTTCTGACAGCTTATTGGGTCCATATTGGGCAGCCCGTGCTGCGGCTTCCTGTGTAGACAGACCATTGCGGGTACTGCCCAGTGATTGGAGAGACTGTTCTGGTGTGTTTCGATAGTGTAGTTCAGCCATGAAAATTCGTTCCTTTCTTGGGCAGAGTAGGGGAGTGCTCAGCCCGATTGATTCTTTTTCTGGCGAGAGGCAACAAAAAAAGACCCCCGCCAACTACCGAAGATACAACGGCAGTTGTCGAAAAGTCTTGTTACCACTTGGGGCGCATACCGCCAGGTCATCGCTGACCGAGGTGTTGACGGCATCCTTTCAAAACTACTCCCTTTTCAACTGCGGTCATTATAGCACATTGTATGGTATTCGTCAACTAGAAAAATAAAAATTGGACAGTCTTTTCATAGACTGTCCAATTTTTGGGAAACTTATCCACCCAAATATGCTTTTTTAATTTCAGGGCTTTTGATGAGTTCTTCTCCAGTTCCTGTGGTGATAATACGACCCGTTTCCAGTACATAACCACGATGTGCCACAGAGAGAGCCATCTGGGCATTTTGTTCCACCAACAGAATAGTTACCCCTTTTTGGTTCAGATTTTGAATAATTTCAAAAATCTGCTCTACCAAAAGAGGAGCAAGACCCATAGAAGGTTCATCCAGCATCAAAAGCTTGGGGTGGGACATCATGGCACGTCCCATAGCCAGCATCTGCTGTTCACCACCAGACAGAGTTCCTGCTACCTGACGGCGGCGTTCTTTCAGTCGAGGAAACAGCTCAAACACCATTTCCAAATCCTGTGCCACCCCAGAACTGGGCATGGTATAGGCACCCATTTCTAGGTTTTCTTCTACAGACATACGCAAAAATACACGCCGTCCCTCTGGTACCTGTGCCAGTTTGCGGGAGACAATTTTATGGGGAGACAGTTTATCAATGGGTTCTCCCAAAAACGTAACAGAACCAGTTTTACTACGCAAAAGACCAGAAACTGTATTCAAGGTGGTAGACTTGCCTGCACCGTTGGCTCCAATCAGGGTTACCACTTCGCCTTGACATACTTCAAAGCTAATATCTTTAATGGCGTGAATGGCACCATAATAGACATTGATTTGATCTACCTTCAAAATGGTTTCCATCGGTTCACGCCTCCTTCTTTTTACCCAGATAGGCCTCAATGACCGCTGGATTGGAGTTGATTTCATCGGGGGTGCCTTTAGCAATGACCTGCCCAAAGTTCAACACAGCAATACCTTCACAGATACCCATAACCAGATTCATATCATGCTCAATCAGTAAAATCGCAATCCCGAAGGTATCACGGATTTTTACAATGTTCTCCATCAGTTCCGCAGTTTCAGAGGGATTCATGCCAGCAGCTGGCTCATCTAGCAACAGCAAACTGGGATTAGTGGCAAGGGCACGAACGATTTCCAGACGTCTCTGTGCACCATATGGCAGAGAACCAGCAATGTGGTTGGCAGTGGATTCCATATCAAAGATAGACAATAATTCCAATGCACGCTCACGGGATGTTTTTTCCTCCAGCCAATACTTTGGCAAACGCAGAATGGAGGATACAAGGTTATAGCGCATGGAGTTGTGCATACCAATGAGAATATTGTCCATTACCGTCAAATCTTTAAAAAGACGGATGTTTTGGAATGTGCGGGCAATTCCTGCTTGATTCACCTGTGCAGTGGTCATATTGGCAGTATCCTGACCATTGAGCAGAACAGAACCACGGGTGGGCTTATAAACACGAGTTAACAAATTGAAAACGGTGGTTTTACCTGCACCATTGGGACCAATCAGACCAGCAATTTCTGTACGACCGATCGCAATATTGAACTCTTTCACCGCAGAGAGACCACCAAAGTCAATACCCAAGTTACGACATTCCAATACAGGGTACTTATCAATATCACGCTCAGGCAGCATATTGGTGCTGGGCATGGGTACCAGCTTAGTTCTGGGGCGATTGGGTGTACTCATGAGGGTTGCCCTCCTTTCCCGTTGGTATCAGTGGGAGATATTTTGTTCCAGATGGTTTCCAAAAGACGGCTCATGGAGAAGTCATAAGTTCCCATCAGCCCCTTGGGACGGAAAATCATAACCAGAATCAAAACAAGGGAGTAGACTACCATGCGATAGTCGGAGAACTCCTGCAAAGCTTGTGGAAGAATGGTAAGAATGGTGGCAGAGAGGATGGAGCCAAGCATAGAACCCATACCGCCAAGCACTACCATAACCAGAATTTCAATGGATTTCATAAATCCGAAGGTATTTGGATAGAGCGAACCCAGATAACCAGCATATAGGCAACCAGCAATACCAGCAAAGAAGGCAGACAATGTGAATGCCATCACTTTGTAATAGGTGGTATTGATACCACAGGACTCAGCGGCAATTTCATTTTCACGAATGGACAAAATGGCACGACCGTGGCGGGATTTCATAACCATGTGAATGACAAGACAGGTTAAAACCACACAAACCAGAATGACAGCCAGAGTGGAAATCATGGGGATACGCTTGAGACCAGAGGCACCATAGGTCAGTTCAAATCCCAGCACACTATCAATATTTGTAAGCACAACACGAATAATCTCACCAAAACCCAGAGTGATAATGGCAAGATAGTCTCCCTTCAGACGCAGGGCAGGCACACCAATGATAATGCCAAAAATGGCAGCAACGACACCACTGAGAATCAGAGCCACAATGATGTAGGGGATACCCTCTACAAGATTCCCTTTTCGTACCAGATCCGCCAGAGGAGTGGCTTTCATAAAAATACCGCCAGCATAGGCACCTACAGCCATAAATCCAGCGTGACCCAAGGGAAGCTGCCCCAGATAACCTGTGGCGACATTCAAAGAGACAGTGAGAATAATATTGATTCCAGCCAATACCAACACACTGGTGTAATAATTACTCAAAATACCTGCGGCAGAAAGTGCAACCAAACCACCACAGAGGACTAAAAGAAGTACTGTGTTAATTCCATAACGGGCAGGCATAGGAATTTGTTTGTAATTTGTATTCATTTCCCACACCTCATACTTTCTCTTGTACTGGCTTACCGAGGATACCAGTGGGCTTTACCAAAAGAACCACAATTAAGATGGCAAATACCACGCCATCACGCCAGACAGTCAGTCCCACAGCGGAGACAAGAGCTTCTACAATGCCAATGAGAAAACCGCCAATCATAGCACCAGGAATGGAGCCAATGCCACCCAGAACGGCAGCAACAAATGCCTTTAGACCCAGCATAGAGCCCATAGTGGGAGTTGCCTGTGGATAGGAACAGAGGTAAAGCACAGAGGCAATGCCAGCCAAAGCGGAGCCCATAGCAAAGGTGAAGGAAATGGTCTTATTCAAGCTGATCCCCATGAGCTGGGCAGCACCCATGTCCTCAGAGACGGCGCGCATGGCTTTACCAAGACGGGTTTTCTGAACCAGAAAAGTCAGAACACCCATAGCAATCAAAGATACTACAATGGTTACAACAGCGGGGAAACTCAAATGGACACCGCCTAGTACAATATCAGACCCAGTAATCATGGAAGGTACTGTTTTGGCACCAGCACCAAAAATAAGCTGGAAGCCGTTTTCCAGAAGGAAGGAAATACCAATGGCAGTAATCAACAGGGACAAACGGGGGGCAGAGCGCAAGGGGGTATAGGCAACTTTTTCAATCACCACACCCAATACCATACTGGTCACAATGGCAATGATCATGGACACAATGGGATGACACTGGAAATTGACCATACACATCCAAGCGGCGTATGCACCCACCATAATAATATCACCATGGGCAAAGTTCAAAAGCAGGATAATGCCATACACCATACTGTAGCCAAGGGCAACCAGTGCATAGATAGAGCCAGATTGTAAACCGTTGACCAACTGATTGATGACAATAGACACGCTGTTCACGTCCTTTCTCTCTCATTTTCTTTCATAAAACAATATGGAGCCAAACACTCCATGGGGACTTCTGATAGACAGAAATTCCCATCGGGTGTCCGGCTCCTGGTGGGGAGTTCCCCACCAGATGCCGGAATAAGGGTTAATACTGTTCGCTGAATTTCTCTACGCCGCCCTCCAGCTTAATCATAGAGACAGACTTAATGGGGTTGTTGTACTCATCAAAAGAGAAAGTACCAGTCAGGCCCTCGGTGCCATTGGTTGCCTTCATGGCATCAATCACTGCCTGCTTGTAATCTGCACTGCCAGCTTCCAGTCCCTGTCCCTCAGCAGAGGCAACAGCGTCCAGAATCAGCAGGGCGGCATCATAGCCCAAAGGCTCAAACATACCAGTGATGGGTTCGCCATACTTCTCTTCATAGGAAGTTTCAAATTCTGTGTTGGTGCCCAAACCATAGCCGGAGCAGTAGGCTGCGCCTTCCAGATCCTCAGCGGAGGCATAGCCAGCAACACCGGGCCAGCCGTCGCCGCCTAAGAAGGTACTCTTCACACCCACCTGACGGGCCTGGGTCACAATCATACCATCGTCTTCATAGTAGTTGGGGCAGAATACAACATCAGGATTTTCATTGGCAATGGTGGTGAGCTGTGCCTTGAAATCCACATCGCCGGCTGCATAGCCCTGTTCACTGGTGACGGTGATACCCAGCTCAGCACAGGTCTCCACAAAGGCATTCTTCAGACCTTCTGAATAGTCGTCACCAGTTTTGAAAATGACAGCTGCAGTCTGAGCCCCCATACGGTCAGCGGCATAGTGTGCCATCTTCTCGCCCTGGAATGTGTCAATGAAGCAAGCACGGAACACATTTTCACGGATGCCCTGGCTGGGGTCTTCTGGCTCCAGCAGAGTGACACTGGGAGCAGTAGCAGAAGCAGTAATCATGGGCATATTGTCGTTGTAGGCAAGGTCAGCTACCGCAACAGTGGTGCCAGTGAGAACTGCACCAATCACAGCGGTGACACCCTCGTCAGCCATACGGTTGTAGGCGTTGGCAGCTTCAGTGGGGTCGCCCTTGTCATCGTAGGCAATCACTTCAACCTGCTTACCATTGATGCCACCAGCCTCGTTGAGGTTGTCAACATACAGCATAGCACCATTTTTTACAGCAATACCATACTGTGCATTTCCACCAGTGGTATTGGCAATCAGACCGATTTTAATGGTGTCGCCATCAGAACCAGTGCTACCATTGGAACTACCGCTGGTTGAGCCAGAAGTTCCACCACTACATGCAGCGAGGGACAGTGTCATGGCTGCTGCCATAGACAGAGCAAGAAACTTTTTCATTCTAAATCTTCTCCTTTTTCTGAATTCACCTTTGCTAAAAGGGATTTTATATAAAAAAGCGACTTCGTTTCTTTTTACGAAGCCGCCTTTCTATCCTCTTAAGAGTCATTTAGTAAGCATTCGTTTTGAAACGGCTTGTAGTCAACAGGGTTGTCAGAATGACAATAATCAGGGTAATTTTGGAAATCAATGTAATACCCAGTAGAATAATAAAAATGGACACCACAGAAATGGTGCCCAAAATAGAAGTGCATGCGAAAGAAGAGCCATCCATCTGATGACCCTGAGAAAAGCATGCAGAGGCAGCCACTGGTTCAAATGCGGTATCAGAATATAGGGACAACACAACATGACACATGACACAGGGCTCCTTTCTTTTACTTCAGTACAGTAAACTGTTTTCTTCATTGTAAAATACAGCACAAAAATAGTCAATGGACTAAATAGACAGAATGGTGTGAAATGTTTAGGAAATCATATGGATTTTTAACAAATTGAACAGAGGGACTGAGGATGGCTCAGTCCCTCTGTCCAATATGCCTTAAATGTGGTGTGTTTTGGCGTGGGGCGAAAGCTTGAATTGCCCCACCAGACCTTTTAACTGGGTTGCCTGTCCAGACAGCTGTTCACTGGCGGCTGCACACTCTTCCGCACTAGCGGCATTGTTATGTACCACACTGGAGATTTCATCCACTTCCCGGCTGGTTTGCCGGATCGAGTTTCCCTGATGAGTGGTATTTTCAGAAATTTCCTTGGCAAGATTTGATACTTCTACAATGCCATCTGACACAAGGTGGAAAGAGACCGCTGTTTCATCTGCGATTTGCTTTCCATTTTGAATGGCAAGAAGAGATTTGGAAATAAGTGTCCCAGTATTTCTTGATGCCTCCGCAGTTTTTCCAGCTAAATTGCGTACCTCATCGGCTACAACAGCAAAGCCCTTTCCGGCTGTGCCAGCCCGAGCTGCTTCAATGGCAGCGTTTAGCGCCAAAATATTGGTCTGAAATGCAATGTCTTCAATGTTTTTGATAATTGATTTGATTTCTTCTGATGTCTCTGTGATGGAATCCATGGCATGGAGCATATTTGCCATTTTTTCATCTCCAGTGTGTACCTCATCCAGAAGTGTCAACACCTTATGGCTCACCAGATCAGTGCTGTTGGTATTTTCTACGATTTCATGGGAGATTGCATCAATGGCAGTTGCCATCTGTTGTACACTAGATGCCTGTTGGGTGGCACCCTGTGCCTGTGCCTGTGCCCCACTGGATACTTGGTCTGCCCCAATGCTCACTTGGTCAGCCGCTTCTACCACACCCAGGATGGTATTTGACATCAGTAACTTGAAGTGGTCAATGGACGCTTGAATGGATTTGAAATCCCCCTGGAAATCCATGTTAAATTCTTTTGTGAAATCACCTTTGGAAAGAGATTGCATAACCGCTATAATTTCATGGATATAGGCAGCAATTTGTTTGGATGACTGGTTGATAGAATCTGAAATGATCCCAAGCTCATCCTGACTGGTGACAGGAATGGATTGGTCTAAATTTCCTTGCGCAAATTGGGCAAGAGCCTGTGTGATTTTGGAAACAGGAGCCAGTTTACGCCGGATATGGAGCGACAATAAGGCAATAATCAAAATAGAACCAATAATGTAGAGTATCACTAGATAGATAATAATAGACAGGGTAGATTGATGATATTCTGACGCACTCATACCAACTAGAACATGCCAATCATATTCAGGTAGTATGGTCAAATAAGCCAATTGATCAACCCCTTGGTACTGAAACCGAAAGATACGATCAGAAGATGCTTCTAATTCAGTATAAAGTGCTTCACCATAAAACCCATTTCCCTCGCTGATCACTTCACCAATTACACTGGAATCTGTAGCAGAAATAATACTGTGATCAGAAGCAATGAGAGATATTTGACCAGTTTTACCGATGGTTAACCCATCCAAGAATGTAGAGAGCTGCGAGGTGTTAATATCAATACCAACCAGTCCAACCGGTTTGCCACCAGATTGTATTGGTGCTGTGATAGAAACACAAACTTCGCCAGTAATTTGATCTATATAAGGTTGTGTAACAACAGTTGTGTTTGCTTCAATACTTGCATAAAGACTACTGTCACGCAAGGAGAGACCAGAATCAGTTGTAATGCTGTCTTGAGTATATAGGGCGTTTTCTGCAACTACACCAAAACAAAAATTCAGCAGCTCAGGGTGGTTTTTTGTGTTTGTCTGAGCCATAGCAATAATTTCACGAAAATCCTCATGAGTAGACAGAGGCTGTGAAGTGGAACTTATAGAAACGGCATTTATAATGCGAGGATCAGCGGCAAGAAATTCCGCCAATGTGATATAACCATCTAAATAAATTTTAATTTCTCCTGCTGCGTTGTTTGTCAGCGTTTTAAATGTGGTTTTCTCCTGATCTTGAATTGCCGTCGATGTGGTATAGACAATAAATACCGCCATAATCAGTTCAATGATGACCACAATGACCAGAACAAACGCTGTAATATTAATAGATAAACTGTCTTTCAGAAAATTGCGCTTTCCATTTATAGTACGATGACCCAGTTTCATCACACACTCCTCCATTTCAAAATGTCTCTCTTTTACAGCACAATTCATACACCCTCGTAGAATTTATCGACAAAAATGAAAAAAAATTAAGGAAGTTTTTTGATTTTTGTATCTTGCCACTGAAAGTATAGATTTTATATTATCATAATCCAATCGAAGAAGATAAAAATTAAAACTGCCCCAGCCGGCACTTAAAGCCGACTGGGGCACCAGTCCAGTTATGATTGTGTAGAATGGAACTGGGGACAGGTACACTTTTTGAATTTAAGACCGGAGCCACAGGGGCATGGATCGTTGCGACCAATTTTGACAATGGTTCGTTTTGGCTGTTTGGTAACAGTTTGGTCACTGCCGCCAGATTCTCCTGTAATCTTTGCCACACGTTCCCGCTTGACTTCCTCGTTTTTACGCAGTCTGACCATAAAGAGCCGGCGCAAAGTTTCCTCTTGGATGGCAGTAATCATCTGCTCAAACATCTCGTAGCCCTCTTTTTTATAGGCTACAACAGGGTCCGTCTGTGCATAGGCACGCAGACCAATGCCCTGCTTCAAATCATTCATAGACTCAATCTGGTCCATCCAGTATTCGTCTACCACACGGAGCATGAGCACACGTTCCATTTCTCGCATCATGGGAGAAGTAAATTGCTGTTCGCGTTGGGCATATACTTCCTTGGCACGATTGTACAGAAGCTCAATCAGCTGCTGCTCGTTGTAGTTGGTCAAGTCCTCAGTGGTGAAGTTCATCTCATCGGGCTGGAGGAACATGGAACGGAAGGGGGCAATGGCAGTATGGAAGGCCTCTGCATCCATAAACTTCTGCTCCCCCATATGACCCTGGATGGCATTGGCAATCATATTGTGCAGCATAGTCTGGATGGATTCCTGCAAATCCTCTCCATCCAACACTTTGCGTCGCTCCTCATAGACCACCTTGCGCTGGGTATTCATAACATCATCATATTGCAGCACATTTTTACGGGTTTGGAAGTTGCGGGATTCCACCTGCCTCTGTGCATTTTCAATGGCATTAGTCAGCATTTTCTGCTCAATGGGAGTATCTTCATCCACACCCAGTTTTTCCATCATTGCCATCACACGCTCAGAACCAAAGAGACGCATGATATCATCTTCCAGAGAGAGGTAAAAACGGCTTTCACCGGGATCACCCTGACGACCAGCACGACCACGCAGCTGGTTGTCAATACGGCGGGACTCATGACGTTCTGTACCAAGAATGAACAGTCCACCCAGTTCACGCACCTGATCGGCCTCAGACTGAATTTCTGCTTTGTATTTTGCCTCAGCATCGGCAAACTGTTTGCGGGCATTTAAAATTTCCTGATTGTCAGTGTCTGCATAGCCAGTGGCTTCCACCAACATTTCCTCTGTCATGCCAGAGCGACGCAAGTCTGCCTTTGCCAGATACTCAGCATTACCACCCAGCATAATATCAGTACCACGACCGGCCATATTAGTGGCTACTGTGACAGCCCCCAATTTGCCAGCCTGTGCCACAATCTCAGCCTCTCGTTCGTGATTCTTGGCATTGAGTACATTGTGCTTGATGCCACGCTTTTTCAGCATAGCAGAAATTTCTTCTGATTTTTCAATGGAAACAGTGCCCACTAGAACAGGCTGCTTTTTCTGGTAGCACGCCTCAATCTGGTTGACAATGGCACGCAGCTTTCCAGCCTCTGTTTTGTACACCACATCTTGGTGGTCAATCCGCTGTACAGGGCGGTTGGTAGGAATTTCTACAATATCCAGCTCATAAATGGTGCCAAACTCCTCCTCCTCTGTCATAGCAGTACCAGTCATACCGGAGAGCTTATCATAGAGACGGAAGTAGTTCTGGAAGGTGACAGTGGCAAGGGTTTTGGATTCATTGGCAACCTGTACATGCTCCTTTGCCTCAATGGCCTGATGAAGCCCTTCGTTATAGCGACGACCAAACATCAGGCGACCAGTGAATTCATCAACAATGATGACTTCACCCTCTTTGACCACATAGTCAATATCACGTTTCATCACACCATGGGCCTTGATGGCCTGGTTGATGTGGTGAGAAAGGGTGGTATTTTCAGGGTCTGCCAGATTTTCCACCTGAAATGCCTTTTCTGCCTTGGCAATACCTCTTGCGGTCAGAGTGGCAGTGCGTGCCTTCTCATCCACAATGTAGTCAGCATCAATGTCCACATCCTCTTCCTCTTTGGCATCCACCCGAGCCACGCGCTCACAGGTAAGCCCAGAGACAAAGCGGTCTACAATGGTGTAGAGCTGTGTGGACTGTTCGCCCTGACCTGAAATAATCAGAGGGGTTCTTGCTTCGTCAATGAGGATGGAGTCCACCTCGTCCACGATGGCAAAACTATGACCACGCTGTACCAGCTCACTGGCATAGATGGCCATATTGTCACGCAGATAGTCAAATCCAAACTCATTGTTGGTTCCATAGGTGATATCAGCATCATAGGCAGCCTTCTTTTCAGGTCCCATAACTCCATGAATCACCAGACCAACTGTCAGCCCCATAAAGCGATAGACCTTACCCATCCACTCAGAGTCACGCTTTGCAAGGTAATCGTTGACTGTAATCACATGGACACCTTTGCCAGCCAGCGCATTCAGATAAGCTGGCAGGGTGGCCACTAGGGTTTTACCTTCACCCGTGCGCATTTCTGCAATACGACCTTGGTGAAGGATGATACCACCAATGAGCTGTACCTGATAGGGGAACATGCCAAGTACACGGCGGGAAGCCTCACGACAGGCGGCAAATGCTTCTGGTAAAATATCATCCAATGTCTCGCCATTGGCAAGCCTCCCTTTGAATTCGGGGGTTTTTGCCTGTAGTTGGGCATCGGTCAAGGAACGGTATTCCTCCTCCAGTGCCTCGATTTTGTGCACCAGGGGCATAATTGCCTTCACCTCTCGCTGAGAGCTGGTGCCAAAAATTTTCTTCAATAAACTCATATAACCACACCTCAAAATGTTGTTGCTATTGATAAAACGTGAAAAATACGTTTATGCACAGTATCGCTTTAGTATAGCACACTATGTCCAGATAAAAAAGAGGAAAATGTAAACTTTACAAAAGTGCTCCCCTTTTTTCAAGGTATCCACGATTGATGGAACTTTGTTTTTACAGGGTTGACAGATTAAAATTCTTATGGTAAGGTAGCAGTCACAATAGAACAATGACATAGGAAGCGTGCAGGAAAGTAGCGTAAAGGCTCACCGAAGGAGTGACACTCTCAGGTGTCTGTAATATGGACAGGGACTGTACGTGGATGTGACTCTGGAGAAGCTCGACAAACGGGTGCCGAAGGTGCAACGCAGATGGGGATGTGTGCCATCTGCCAATCTCTCAGGCAAAAGGACAGAGATGGTTTGAAATGATACCCCTTTTTTTGGGAGGGTCGGTGTCATCTTTGTTGTTTTGAAAGGCTGTGGGCTTCTCCACAGCCTTTTTGTCTTTGTTTGAACTGGTTAGGGGGAGAAGAACTTTTATGGAATCGTTAGAAGCTGTATTGTACCCAATCGTTGTCAACATCAATACCTATCTATCCAGCTATATTCTGGTTTTCCTGCTGATAGGTGTGGGGCTGTTTTACTCCATTCGTACTAATTTTGTCCAGCTTCGCTGTTTTGGAGAGGGCTTGCGCAAAGTATTTGGAAACCTTTCCCTCAATGGAACCAAACATGCCTCTGGTATGAGTTCTTTTCAGGCGCTTGCTACCTCCATTGCGGCCCAGGTAGGGACTGGTAATATTGTGGGTGCATCTGGTGCCATTTTAACGGGTGGTCCTGGTGCGATTTTCTGGATGTGGATTATTGCCTTCTTTGGCATGGCAACCATCTATGCAGAGGCAACTCTTGCCATTCATACAAGGGTGAAAGATGAGGATGGCTCCATTCACGGTGGACCTGTTTACTATATTACCACAGCATTCAAAGGTGCATTTGGCAAATTTTTGGCAGGTTTTTTTGCAGTTGCCATTATTTTGGCACTGGGCTTTATGGGGTGTATGGTGCAGTCTAATTCCATTGGTTCTACCATTCAGACAGCCTTTGGGATTCCATCCTGGATTGCTGGTTTGGTTCTGGTGGTCATCTGTGGTGTGATTTTCCTGGGTGGTATGCAGCGTCTGGCTGCTGTTACTGAGAAACTGGTGCCCATTATGGCTGCTATTTTCCTGCTGGGTGCACTGGCAGTGCTGGTGATGCGGATTCAGTACATTCCACAAACATTTGGCATGATTTTTCAATATGCCTTTATGCCTCAGGCTATCATTGGCGGCGGTTTTGGTCATGCCATCAAAACTGCCATTAGTCAGGGGGCAAAGAGAGGTCTTTTCTCCAATGAGGCAGGTATGGGCTCCACCCCACACGCCCACGCACAGGCAAACGTGACAGATCCCCATGACCAGGGTGTTGTGGCAATGATTGGTGTGTTTATTGACACCTTTGTGGTATTGACCCTCAATGCCCTAGTGGTGATTTCTACTTTGTATACCAGTGATGGAATTCTCCACTCTGGTGTGATTCCAGAGGGGATTAACAATGCCAATTTGGCACAGACGGCATTTGGAACGGTGTTTGGAGGACAGCTGGGGGCTATGTTTGTAGCAATTTGTCTGTTTTTCTTTGCATTCTCCACTGTTTTGAGTTGGAATATGTTTGGAAAAATCAATGTCATTTATCTCTTTGGCAAAAAAGCGGCCCCAATCTATTCTGCCCTTGCCCTTGTGTTTATTTTCCTTGGTACCATGATGTCTAACACATTGGTATGGGAACTGACAGATATGTTTAATAATTTGATGGTAATTCCCAATGCCATTGCATTGTTTGCACTGTCCCATATTGTTGTAAGAATTTCACATCATCAAAAGGTATCTTAAAGGAGAGAGAGTTGCCTATAACAGGCAACTCTCTCTTTTTATGTCTGATTACTGGTATGGATAGAACAGGCGGGGGAGAAGTGGTGAACAGGTTCTTCCCCACGCAAAATACGCAAAACGCCCTTTGCCAGTGCCTCCATTTCATTTTCCCCTGGAATCACAACGACTTTTACAAGATTGTGAAGATAATCAATGACTTTTCCTGTCAAAAGTTTGGAATTTGCCAATCCACCGGTTAAAATCACTGCATCAATCAGCTCTGTGAAGCAGCCCAACATAATGCCCACACCTTTTGCAATTTGCAGAGCCTGTGCCTGATAGACAAGGGCGGCATATTCATCCCCAGCCTGAATGCGCCGCTCAATTTCCTGGCAATCGTGAGTCCCCAATAGGGCAGACATGCCACCTTCTCCACGCAGTTTTTTGAGCATTTCTTGCTTGGTGTATTTGCCGGAGTAGCATAGATCTACCACATAGAGCATATTCAAACTGCCGGAGCGGTCAGGGGAAAAAGGACCTGCATCATCAGAAACAGAGTCAATGATTCTGCCATGACTGTGTGCAGAAATGGAGATACCACCACCCAAATGGGCAATGACCAGATTTAAGTCCTCATAGTTTCGCCCCAACGTCTGGGCATATTTGTGTGCAGTGGCACGGGCGTTGAGTACATGGCAGAAGCTGCTGCGGCGAACCTCTCGAAATCCAGTTACTCTCGCTTCTGGAAGGAGTTCATCACTGGTGACAGCGTCATAAATATAAGCTGGAATATGCAGTGGTTTTGCAAATTCCTGTGCCATCAATCCACCTAAATTGGAGGCGTGGTCAAACACTGGATAGTTGCGCAGACAATCCACCAGTTGGTCATCCACCACATAGCCGCCAGCTACAATATTGGGAATAATGCCACCACGCCCCACCACTGCGGTGAGTGTGGAAAGTGAGATTCCCTCGGTAGCCAGCCAGCCCCGCACCAGAGCGACACGGTAGTCCAACTGGTCATACAATGTGGGATAGGGAGCAAGTTCTTGAGAGGTATGGGCAATATTTTTGGATACAATCTGTTGTTCTTCATCATAAATAGCCACTTTGGTGCTGGTGGAACCTGGGTTGATAATGAGCAGCCTATGTTTCATGCAAATGCCCTCCTAAATCCTGTCTGCCATGGCGGCAGCAATTAAAATAGAGTTGTATTTTTCGTTAGGGGATGCACTGCGTGAATTGACAGTGATAGGAACTTTGGCACCCATCACAATACCAGCCATACTGCCTCCTGCCATGCCATAGAGGGACTTTCCCAATACATTGCCAACGGTAATGGAAGGGACAAGAAAAATGTCAGCATCTCCAGCAACAGAGCTGTGGTAGCCCTTTACCTTTGCAGACTCTAAATCGGTTGCCAAATCAAAAGAGATGGGACCTTCTATCACACAAGATCCATATGTTTCATCACTTGATTCTTTTTTAATGATATCTGCATCCATGGTTTCCTGCATATTGGCACTCACTGTTTCTGAGGCACATAGTATGGCTACTTTTGGACAGTCATACCCTAAAAAGTGACAGAGAGACAGACAATTTTTTAAAATGGCTCTTTTTTGTTCCAGAGATGGTGCTATGACCATACCACCATCTGTAATAAACATCAGTTTGTGGTAGCTGGGCACTTCCAGAATTGCAACATGGGATAAAAGGGGAGCAGATACAATACCATACTCTCGGTTGACAACCGCTTTCAAAAGGGTTCCTGTAGGAATCAGACCTTTGATGAGGAGCTGCCCCTGTCCTGAACGAATACAGTCCACCGCCAGACTGGCACATTGTACATCATTCTGTGCATCTAAAATGGTGAGGCTGTCCGGTTTGATACCAAAATCCAAACAGTATGCGGAGATTTTTTCTTGGTCTCCCACTAAAATGGGGTCAATCAGTCCATTTTTGTGGGCATGAAAGACACTTTCCAAAGTATGAAGGTCGTGGGCAGCTGCAACCACTGCCCGTTTTTTAGAACAATTCTTTTGTCTGTTCCGTAGTGTATCAAAATTGTCTAATGTCATAGAGACACTCCTCAATATCGTGCAAATTTGCTTCCTGTGGTGGTATTAACTCCGTTCGAAGCCAAGATAGCGGGTTCCCTGAAAGGAGAGTTTTCCCTGATCTCCTTCTGCCAGCATTCCATAATCTCGCCCACTCATACGCAGTTCCAGTCTGTCCCCACTTTCTACTTGAAAGGTCACATAGTAGCTGGTGGATGTGGACATATGTGTATCATGGTGGTGGTGTGATACATTGGTTCTTTTAGCAACCACAGTTGCCACTACCGTCAGCTTTGGGGAATGGTTGTTTTGATTCCATTGTGAAATACCACGGACGGCGTAGAAAATAAAAACCCCCACACATAAAAAGAACATGGCATAAAAGATAAATTGCATTCCATAGAAAATACCCATATTCAATTTCACCTATCTTTCTTTATTGGGTGACAGATGAGAATGTCCCTTTAAAAAACGGTACGGCAGAGTTCTGCCGTACCGTTTCCATCTTACATACTCACAAAACAAAAGAAATTATTTTATCTTATAGCTCGTCTTCAATCAGACCATAATCACCATTATTTCTGCGATATACCACCGCAAAGGAACCGCCGGCATCCTCATCACGGAAGGCAAAGAAGCTGTGCCCCAGCAAGTTCATCTGTAAAATAGCCTCCTCACGGTTCATAGGCTTAATGGGGAATGTTTTGGTACGTACAATATGGTACTCCCCATCTTCAGGGGAATCTGGAACCAGAGAGAAAAACTCATCCTCCTCATCCACGCCCACAGAGCGTTCAAAGGCACCCTGACGCAGACGCTTCTCCAAACGGGTCTTATTCTTGCGAATCTGACGTTCCAAAGAGGCGACTGCTGCATCAATGGATGCACGCATATCAGAGGAACTTTCAGAAACACGGAAGATGGTTCCATTGGAACGGATGGTTACTTCCACTTTGTTTCTGTCCTTTTCTACACTGAAGGTCAGTGCAGCATTGGCATCCTCCTTAAAGAAACGGTCCAGCTTGCCCACTTTCTTTTCTGCATAGCGATGAATATAGTTGGGCACGTTCACCTTTTTATCTGTGAATACAAACTTCATAACTTGTTCCGCTCCTTTCGCCCCAACTGGGGTATATGGAAGGTTTTGACCTTCTCATGGTCCCATTATACCACAGGAATGAAAAAAATCCATAGTTTTTTGTGAATTTATTACGAATAAATTTTTAAAAAAATCAATTATTCTGTTTTTATTTTCAAAATTACAACATTTTTTGATAAAAGGAAGTGAAAGTAAGTCAAAATGTTAAGTATTGAAACAAAAAAAGTATTTGACTTTATTGCTTTTACGCGTTAAACTTTAAAGCGATAAAATTTTGTTAGGAGAATAGAACTATGGGAATCAAAGTTGGATTATTGGTCATCTTTTTTGCGATTATGATTGGAATTGGGCTTTCCTGTCGTAGACATACATCAGATGTGACAGGATTTGTGCTAGGTGGGAGGTCTGTGGGTCCTTGGCTCACTGCCTTTGCCTACGGTACTTCCTATTTTTCTGCGGTTGTATTCATTGGGTATGCTGGGCAGTTTGGCTGGAAGTATGGCATTGCAGCCACATGGGCAGGGATTGGCAATGCGTTTTTAGGTTCTCTGTTGGCGTGGGCAGTGTTGGGACGGCGTACCCGCATTATGACCCAACATCTGGACAGTGCCACTATGCCGGAATTTTTTGGAAGAAGATTTCAATCCCCAGCCTTGAAGTTGGCTGCCTCAGTCATTACATTTCTGTTTCTCATTCCTTATACAGCATCCCTTTACAATGGGCTTTCCCGTTTGTTTGGAATGGCGTTTTCTGTAGATTATACTGTTTGTGTGATATGTATGGCTGTATTAACTGCCATTTATGTCATCGCAGGGGGATACATGGCAACAGCCATCAATGATTTTGTGCAGGGTATTATAATGCTCTTTGGAATTGTGGTGGTGATTGCAGCCGTATTGCAGAGCAAAGGAGGCTTTATGGCAGCACTGGAGGGACTTGCTCGTGTAGAGGATGGAGCCACATCCACTATTCCAGGAGTGTTTGCCTCTTTCTTTGGACCAGACCCTGTGAATCTGTTTGCAGTGGTTCTGCTGACCTCTCTGGGTACTTGGGGACTGCCTCAGATGGTGCAGAAGTTTTATGCCATCAAAAGTGAGTCTGCGGTACACAAAGGGATGATTATTTCCACACTGTTTGCATTGGTGGTGGCAGGTGGCTGCTATTTTCTGGGTGGGTTTAGCCGTCTGTTTTCCACGCCGGAGCAGGTGGCAGAATTGGGGTATGATTTTTTAGTTCCTACTATGTTGTCAGGGCTGCCTGATTTACTGATTGCCATTGTGATTATTCTGGTGTTGTCTGCCTCTATGTCCACACTGTCCTCTCTGGTTCTTACCTCCAGTTCTACTTTGACTTTGGATTTTATCAAAAGTGCAATGCTAAAGGATATGAAAGAGCAGACACAGGTGGCTGTGATTCGTGGGCTTGTATTGGTGTTTATTGCCATTTCTGTGGTAATTGCCATTGTACAATATCAATCAAATGTAACCTTTATTGCCCAGCTTATGGGTATTTCATGGGGAACGCTGGCAGGTGCATTTCTGGCTCCCTTCCTCTATGGATTGTACTGGAAAAAAACCTCTGCTGCTGCCTGTGGAAGTTGTTTTGTGTTTGCCGTTGTGTTTATGGTGGCAAATATGGTGGTTCCTGAACTATTTCCTGCTATTTTGAAATCTCCCATCAATGCAGGGGCTTTTTGTATGTTGGCAGGGCTGGTTTTAGTCCCAGTGGTGTCAGTCTGTACACCAAAGCCAGAGAAAAGTCATATTGACCATGCGTTTTCCTGCTATGAACAGAAAGTACTGGTTCGCCAGAGTGATGCATTGGCAAGTGATGAGTAAGATTTTACAGAAATTGTGCAATTCCCGCTCTTTTCAAATGGTTGGGAATGTGATACCATACTGCATTATTTTACAATGAGAGAAGGCTTTCCTATGGTAATTGATATACACACCCATACATTTCCAGATGCACTGGCAGAGACAACCATTCCCAAACTGGAGCAGATGTCCCACACAAAATCCTTTCTCAGTGGCAAAGGCTCTGACTTAATGGCTTCCATGCAGAAGGCAGGAATTGACTACTCTGTGGTGCTCCCTGTGGCAACCGCGCCCAAACAGGTGCTGAGAATCAATGACAGTTCTGCTGCCATCAATGAGAAATTTCAGGAGACTGGTATTTTCTCTCTGGGCTGTATGCACCCCGATTTTGCAGACTACAAGCAGGAACTTGCCAGAGTGGCAGAGTTGGGACTAAAGGGCATTAAGCTGCATCCAGTGTATCAGGGTGTGGATTTTGACGACATTCGTACCTTGCGTGTTTTGGATCGAGCGGCAGAATTGGGCTTGATTGTGCTGACTCACTCTGGATTGGATGTAGGATTTCCGGGAGTTGTCCATGTGACACCAGCTATGGTGCGCAGAGCCATTGCTCAGGTAGGTTCTGTGACTTTGATTTTAGCCCATATGGGTGGATGGCGGTGCTGGGATGAGGCAGAAGAACTGCTTTGTGACACAAAGGTATATTTGGATACCTCCTATTCTCTGGGTATGCTTCATCCATTAGGGGATGGCTTCTATTCAAAGGAGCAGCTTCCCATGATGCAGGAGGAGCAGTTTATGAGGATGGTTCACAGTTTTGGAGTGGAGCGGTTCCTGTTTGGAACAGACAGCCCATGGGGCGGTCAGGTGGAATGTGTGAGACAGATGGAGCAGTTGCCACTGACTTCTGAGGAGCGGGCAGCCATTTTGGGAGGCAATGCAGAAAGGCTTCTGCATTTGTCTGAGCTAAGAGGGATGTAATGGGGAATATCATCCACATCACAGATATTAACTGTGCAGAACTGGATGTGTATGCACGACTGACAGAGGCGCAGTTGAAAAACAGACGCAACCCTGAACAGGGATTGTTTGTGGCAGAAAGTGCGAAAGTAATCTCCCATGCGTTGGATGCAGGCTATGAGCCAGTTTCCTTTTTAATGGAACAGCGACAGATGGAGGGACAGGGACAGTCTTTGCTGGAGCGATGCCCACAAGTACCAGTTTACACAGCATCCAGAGAGATGTTAGCAACTTTGACGGGGTATGAACTGACTAGAGGAATGTTGTGCGCTATGCGACGTCCAAAACCCAAAACATCTGAGGAAATTTGTGCTTCTGCTTCCCGTGTAGCAGTGTTAGAGGGAATTGTGGACCCAACCAATGTGGGGGCGATTATGCGATCTGCTGCTGCCCTCCATATGGATGCAGTGCTGTTATCCCCAAATTGTTGTGACCCACTGCATAGAAGGGCAGTGCGGGTCAGTATGGGAACTGTGTTTCAAATTCCGTGGGCATATATGAGAGGGACCCATACAGAATGGGTGGAACATGGCGTGGAACAACTGCATCAGCTGGGGTTTGAAACAGCAGCAATGGCACTGGTGGAAGATGCCATTTCAATAGACACTCCATATCTGCAAGTTGTGGAACGGCTGGCAATCCTGTTGGGAACCGAGGGGGATGGGTTGTGTGCCTCTACTATTGCAGCCAGTACCTATCAGGTATACATTCCAATGGCGTACCATGTAGATTCCTTGAATGTGGCAGCAGCCAGTGCAGTGGCGTTCTGGCAACTTAGAAAACAGGATAGAGAAAAAGGACTGTAACGACACCAAGCGTTACAGTCCTTTTTATGTTAAGTGCGAGCGGGAACAATTTCAATCCAGTAACCATCTGGGTCGCTGATAAAGTAGATTCCCATTGCAGGGTTCTCATAACAGATACAACCCATTTCTTTGTGTTTTGCATATATGGAATCATAATCATCGGTGACAAATGCCAGGTGGAATTCGCATTCACCGAGATTATAGGGTTCTGTGCGGTCTCTCAGCCATGTCAGTTCCAGTTGAAAACTGGTTTCACTGACCCCCAGATATACCAGTTTAAAAGATTGGTCCTCAGCCACATGTTCCCGTACAATCTGCAATCCAAGGGCATCCTGATAGAAGGAAATACTTTTTTCCAAGTCCAGCACATTGAAGTTAAAGTGGTCAAAGCGCAGCATAGTAAACTACCTCCGTTGTATGTGAGATGTTACCATGATACAGGAATGAAAAAGATATGACAAGAGGAGATTACAGAACTTTTTGATAGGTTGTTTCCTCAAAAGAACCAATG
The DNA here is from genome assembly GCA_944383165.1 of uncultured Oscillospiraceae bacterium. Taxonomy (GTDB): domain Bacteria; phylum Bacillota; class Clostridia; order Oscillospirales; family Oscillospiraceae; genus Lawsonibacter. Next base: position 11,707 of record CALWON010000016.1, on the reverse strand, counting down.
GCTTCACAGACAGGGCACACATCATGGCGTTCATCATAAATGGCACCACAGAATACACAGCGGTAGCCAGTGGCAGTGACGGTGCGGGTCTGCTGTGGGGCAGGGGCAGGAGTCTCAGATTGTGTTGCCTTGGCAGTAGTCAACTGGACAAGAGACTGCATAAAACGCTGTTCATGGTCTTTTTCAATCTGGGCAATGGCTTCAAACAATTGGGCAATGTCAGGAAACCCCTCTTCCGCAGCAATTTTGGCAAATTCAGGGTACATACTGCTCCACTCACCATATTCTCCCTGTGCTGCAGTCTGGAGATTTTCCAGTGTTGATTTCACACCAGTTAATTTTTGATAGAGCAGTTTTCCGTGTATCCCTTCATTGAGAGCCAACTTTTCAAACAGCTCAGAAATTTCTGGGTGGTGTTCCTGTCGTGCCTTTTCTGCAAAAAACAGATACTTATTGCGAGCCATAGATTCTCCCTGAAAGGCAGCAAGTAGATTTTTCTCCGTGCGGCTTCCCTTTAATTCCATAGTCAAACCCTCCCGTATAAAATAAAAATAATTCTTATTTGCATTATAGTCTTGTAACAGAATAAAGTCAAGTAAAACTTTATCTGGCTTTTGTATTGATCCATTCAGGTTTTAGTTTGGAATAGACGATTTTTTGTTCATGATAGAGTCCATAATAGCCAGATAATGTATAGGATACCCCACAACACAGGGCATAAAGTGGCAAACCTTCCCCACCGAACAACTCAAATGCAAGGAGCAAGGCACTGATTGGGCAGTTGGTGGCACCACAGAATACAGCCACCATACCCAATGCACCAGAAAAACCGTGGGGAATGGATAACAGCGTAGACAAAGTGGTGCCAAATGCAGCACCTGTAAACAAAACGGGGACAATTTCACCACCACGGAAGCCAGCTCCTAATGTCAGAGCAGTCAAAAGAATTTTGAATAGAAATGCTTCAGGAATGGTTTCCCCTTCCAACATCCGTTGAATCACTGTGTCACCAGCTCCGTTGTAATCCTGAGAACCAATAAGGGAGGTGACTAGCAGCACAAGACATCCCCCAACAAAAGCACGCAACAGAGGCTGTGGAATCAATTTTTGATACCATTTTGGGGCAGTATGGACTGAGACACAAAATAAAATGGAGACAAGGGCACAGAGAGCACCTAAAATCATAACCTTTGCCACAGAAGTTGGTGTCAGTGCCAGCACTTCATGGATAGGGTAATTGTCTACTTGGTGCAGCCCACACAGACACGCCAGTTGAAAGGCAACCATAGCAGAGGTGAGACAGGGAACAAGGGCAGCATAGTATAAAACCCCCACACTCACCACTTCCATAGAAAAAAGAGCGGCGGTAAGAGGGGTGCCAAATAGTGCAGAGAATGCGGCAGACATTCCACACATCACCATAATACGGTGATCTTTGGCATCCAATCGAATCTCTTTGCCAATCCACGCTGCCAGAGAGCCACCCAGTTGCAGAGCAGCACCTTCCCGACCAGCAGAACCACCGACCAGATGGGTGAGTACTGTAGAGAGAAAAATGAGGGGGGCAGTGCGTAGTTTCAGCGGTTCTGCCTCCCGTACAGCCACCAAAACCAGGTTGGTTCCTTGGTCTTTTTCCATGCCACAGACCCGATAGAAAAAAACAATGGCAGCACCAGTGAATGGCAGTGCCCACAGTATTGTGGGGTGACTGAGGCGAATGTCCGTTGCCCAATGAATACCATAGTGAAACGCAACGGCAACTATGCCTACCAAAAGACCAATGATGCCAGCATAGATGAGCCAGACACAAAAACGACACCCATCCTGAAGACTGGTGTGCAGATGTTTCAGACATGGATTCATGATTTCCTCCATATATAGTTTCTGTTAAGATGAGATTTATTATATCATATAGAAAAGAAAATGTCTTTTCTTTTCTCGCCCTTGCGGCAAAATTGCTTTTGTGCTATCATGGAGCGGAAGTGTATTCCAATATTTGATGATGAGGATAGAAGAATTAAGGAGGAATTTTTGTGTCTCCAGACCAAATATGGCCGATTTTGTTTGGCTTGAGTTTCCTGGTGAACTGTATTTTATTGTTGTGGCAGCCTGTCAAACGCTGGTTGCACAGAGGTGAAACGGAACAACTGGCAGATGAGATTATGGCTATGGTAGAGGAAGGGGAAGAATCCGGTGCCATCGAACAGGCAGAAAAAGAGATGATAGAAAATATCTTTGAGTTTAACAGTATGACCGCAGAAGATGTGATGGTACATCGTACCGATATGGTAGCACTGGATTTGACAGAAGATGAGGCAACCATTTTAGAGACCATGCAGTCCACAGGGCTTTCCCGTTTTCCAGTGTATCAGGGGGAAATTGATGATATTATGGGTATCCTTTCTGCCAGAGACTATCTGTTCAACCGCCAGAGGGAACAGCCATTGCCACTGGAGCAACTATTGCGACCTGCTTATTTTGTGCCTAAAACGGTGCGGGCAGATGCCCTCTTTCGGGATATGCAGAGTAAAAAAATCCACATGGCATTGGTGGTCGATGAATATGGTGGTACAGGTGGGCTCCTGACTTTAGAAGATTTGCTGGAAGAACTGGTGGGCAAAATTTACGATGAATTTGACCCACAGGAGGAACAGGAGATTGTCAAAAGTGGGGAGAACCAGTGGAGAGTCTCCGGTTCAGCAGATTTGGAGGAACTGGCAGAGGCAATGGGCTTGGAACTGCCAGAAAAAACACTGGAAGAACTGGATTGTGACACCGTAGGCGGATTGGTGTTTGCCATGCTTCCAGTAATTCCAGAAGATGGAAGTCGACCAGTGGTGGAGGCAATGGGACTTCGCATTTGTGTGGAGGAACTCTGTGACCGCCGTGTAGAGTGGGCACTTGCAGAAAAAATTGAGGAAGAACACACAGCTTAATGAAGATGAGAAACAGGGTTGCAGTGGCGACCCTGTTTTTTCAGGAGAGGATTTTGTATGATTAAGGCAATTTTTTTAGATGTAGATGGGACAATGCTCAGTTTTAAAACCCATAGGATGACAAAAACACTGGTGGAAGCACTGCATATTCTAAGAGAGAAGGGCATAAAACTGTGTGTCTCCACAGGACGTCACAAGAACATGCTGGAGTATGTAAACACCCAGTTTTCTTTTGATGGCTATATTACCCTCAGTGGGCAGTACTGCTATGTGGGCAATCAAGTGGTGCATCACAACCCTCTCTCCAAAGAGGCTGTGGAGGAAATGTTGGCAGTGACAGAAAAACTGGGATGTTCTGCAATTTTTCTGGAGGGAGAGCAGGTCTACACCAACTACATTGAGGATAAAACAAGGCACTTTGTCAAAGAACTGGATATTTCCATGCCAGAAGTGAGACCCCTCTCCTATGGAGCGGGACATACCATGTATCAAGTGGTTTCCTTTTTGACCCAGGCAGAGGAGCATATTTTGGACAGCAATGCCCCACATGTGAGATACACCCGTTGGCACCCTGATTTTCTGGATGTAATCCCACCAGTGGGAGGAAAGGACAAAGGAGTGGAGGCAATCCTGAAACAGTTCCACATTCAGCCGGAGGAGGCAATGGCATTTGGAGATGGAGAAAATGACAGCTCCATGCTATCCTATGTGGGACTGGGTGTTGCGATGGGAACGGCAAGTGATGCAGTGAAACAGCAGGCGGACTATGTAACAGGGACTGTAGATGAGGATGGAGTGGTAACAGCACTGAGACACTTTGGTCTAATCTAGAGACTTTTTATGATTTTATAAAATTCACAGATTTCTGTGGAAAAAACCAGAGAGTTGGTGTACAATATGGGCAAGGAACCCCCGTAAGATGGGGTATATCACAAAACAGACAGGGAGGCATTGGTATGAAACTTACATTCTTCGGAGCAGCCCATGCAGTAACTGGAAGCTGCCACTGCCTGGAGGTCAATGGACTTAAATACCTCATTGACTGCGGATTGCAACAGGGGCGGGATGAACACAATGACAATGCCTTGGATTTTTTCCCTGCGGATATCCATGCCGTCATTGTCACCCATGCCCATATTGACCACTCTGGGCGTCTCCCCCTGTTGGTGAAGAATGGATTTGATGGAGATATCTGGGCAACCAGATTGACAGGTCAGTTGCTTTCCATTATGTTGCGAGACTCTGCATTTATTCAGGAAAGTGATGCAGAGTGGCAAAACCAAAAAGGGAAACGTGCAGGTCGTCCATTGGTAGAACCTCTCTACACAGTGGCTGATGCAGAAGCCACCATTCCATTGATTTGTACCACAGAGTATGGTAAAATGATAGACTTGGGGAATGGTGTACAGATCCGGTTTCAGGATGCTGGGCATCTGCTTGGTTCCTCCCTAGTGGAAATTTGGGCAACAGAACAGGGTATCACGAAGAAAATTGTCTTTTCTGGCGATATTGGCAATGTAGATCAGCCCATTATTCGCAATCCGGAATTTATCCGTGAAGCAGACTATGTGGTGATGGAATCTACCTATGGAAACCGCAACCATGAAGTGCCAGAAAGCTATGTAGAATCCTTGGCTGAACTGATTGACAGCACCTTTGCAAAAGGGGGGAATGTGATTATCCCATCTTTTGCAGTGGGCAGGACCCAGGAACTGCTCTATTTCATACGGGAAATCAAGGAGCGGGGACTGGTGAAAACGCATCCAGGTTTTCAGGTGTATATTGACAGCCCACTGGCGGCAGAGGCAACCAAAATCTATTCTGGGGATTTGCATGGCTATTTGGATGAAGAAGCAATTGCTGTCCTCCAAAGTGGGGAGGACCTCTTCAGTTTCCAAGGGCTGACACTGGTGCAATCTGTGGATGAATCCAAGGCACTGAATGCAGAGCAGAGCTCAAAAGTGATTATTTCTGCCTCTGGTATGTGCGATGCAGGTCGGATACGGCACCATCTGAAACATAACCTGTGGCGGTCCGAGTGTTCCATTGTGTTTGTGGGCTATCAGGCAGAGGGCACACTGGGACGCAGGCTGCTGGAAGGCGCAAAGTCAGTCAAATTATTTGGGGAAGAAATTCATGTCAATGCCCGTGTGGTAAATTTTAAGGGGCTTTCTTCCCATGCCGACCACGACCACCTGTTGGAGTGGATTGGGCAGGTTGCACCAAAGCCACAGCAAGTCTTTGTAGTGCACGGAGAGGGAGCAGTCAGTGAACAGTTTGCCATTGAACTGACGGAGCGAGGTCTCCCGGCACATGCCCCCCTCTATGAGGAGGTCTATGATTTGTTGGGCAACCGGATGCTAGCAGAGGGCATTTTCCTGACACCCAAACGCACCACAGGAGGTGCAGCGGCTGGTTCTCCTGCCTTTGTGCGGTTGGTGGATGTATCCAAGCAGTTGGAGGACCTGATTAACCGCAGCCGTAGCCGACCAAACAAGGACTTAGCGCGCCTGGCAGACCAGATTCGCAAGGTGATGGAGGCGTGGGACCGCTAGAAGGACCCCCACGCGGTTCAGCAATTAGAAATGGAGTATTTTGTATGAATCAACTGGAACTCAATCGGAAGGAATTGAAACGGAAAGCAAGGGAACAGATGAAAAAAGCGACCCCTCACTTTTTGTTGTTTACACTGGTATATTTGTTGTTGACAATGGGACCGTCCCTGGTGGCAGATGTAACCGGTGTAAGTACCATTACACTGGATTATGGGATCCCATTTTTCCCCCTGTTTCTTTCCCTTTTGTTGATCTTGTATCAGATGGTAATGAGGTTTGGGTATGAATGGTGGGCACTGAAAAGCTACCGAGGGGAACAGGGGGATTTTGGATGCCTCATTGATGGTTTTTCCATGGCGTTTCAGGTGATTCTGTTAGAATTTCTGGTATTTCTCAGGGCGTTCCTTTGGATTCTTGCAGGGTGTATTCCAGCCACAATTGTAGTAACCATTCTCGTTCTTTTATTGCCGACATGGGCAGCAATACTTGTATATATTGTGTTTTTAATCTTTGTATTTTTGTATACTTATTGTGTGATGGTGCGGTATGATATGACCATGTATGTGTTGATCGACCACCCAGAACGAGGAGTCAACTATGCACTGTCCCAAGGTATCACCATGATGAAAGGTTGGATGTGGGAATATATTAAACTGAATCTTTCTTTTTTCGGGTGGTACTGTTTGAATGGAGCCATTAGTGCAGTGGTGCTTTGGCTGTGTGTTTGGCCTGAACTGATGACCGTGATACAGGGAGAAGTTGTGGCAAATGTAGAACAAGTGATGGAGATTATGTACTCCAATGTAGTTGGCTCTGTTGCGTCTACTTTGGTCAGTATCCCCATTTCCCTGTGGCTTCAGCCATATCATAGAATGGCAACAGCAGGTTTTTACCACCACAGACAAGAACAGGTTCAGCCTCTGGTAGACTACCACTATAGACCCGATGGGCAAGTATAAAATAGAACCAGTCTCCACAAGGAGACTGGTTCTATTGTGTTTCAGAATATATTGTGATAGCAATACCAAATCACAGCCACAAGAATCAACTGAGCAACCAACAGTGCAGGAAGCCCGTACCAGAAATACCAGTGCTTTGTTTTATGGCGAAAAAATCGCATTCCACAGATGGAGCCAATGGTTCCGCCCAAAAGGGCAGGAAGAAAGAGCTTTTTTTCTGGGATACGCCATACCCCCCACTTTGCTTTTTGCTTATCAATCCCCATCAGGGCAAAGCCCACAAGATTGACAATCAACAGATAGAGGGCTAAAATGATCATCCACCAAGTCATAGAGGAACTCCTTTTCTTTCGATTATGCTTTTGAAAGTATTATAGCATAGTTTTTTTAAGATTGTGAAAAGAACTTTTTAGAAAACGGGAAAGAAGCTATGGTCTGCTCTTGCAAGCCCATCAAAAATTGGATATAATAGCAGGGCAATCATTTTAATTTTAGATAGATGAAAAGAGGAACTGCCGTGAAATTAGGTATTGTGGGACTTCCCAATGTAGGAAAAAGTACCCTTTTTAATGCAATCACCAATGCAGGTGCAGAGAGTGCAAACTATCCCTTTTGTACCATTGACCCAAATGTAGGAATGGTGGCAGTGCCAGATGAACGTCTGGACAAGCTGGCTGAGATGTACCACCCCAAAAAGGTCACACCTGCTGTGATTGAATTTGTGGATATTGCAGGACTGGTGAAAGGTGCATCCAAGGGAGAAGGGCTGGGCAATAAGTTTTTGGCAAACATTCGTCAAACAGATGCCATTGTTCATGTGGTGCGCTGCTTTGATGATGAAAATGTCATCCATGTGGAAGGCTCCACTGACCCCATCCGTGATATTGATACCATTGACCTGGAACTGATTCTGGCTGACGCTGAAATGGTAGACCGCCGGATTGATAAGGCACAGAAGGCAGCCAAGGGAGACAAAAAGTTTTTGCATGAAGTGGAAGTATTCACAGGGTTGAAAGGGTGGCTCAATGATGGAAAATCAGCCCGCAGTTATTTGAGTGAGGTATCAGAGGACGATGCAGCCCTGATTGCAACCTCTGAGTTGCTGTCTCTCAAGCCTGTGATTTACGCAGCGAACCTGGATGAAGATGGATTTGCAGACTGTGAAAGTGTCAGCTATTATAAGCTGGTAGAGGAGCGGGCAGCCTCAGAAGGAGCACAGGTCATTCCAGTTTGTGCAAAGCTAGAGGCAGAGATTGCAGAACTGGACGCGGAAGAAAAGAAGATGTTTTTGGATGATTTGGGCATTCAGGAATCTGGTCTTGACCGCCTTGTGAAAGCCAGCTACACACTGTTGGGATTGATTTCTTATTTGACCAGTGGCGAAGATGAATGTAGGGCGTGGACCATCACAAAAGGAACCAAAGCACCCCAGGCAGCCGGTAAAATCCACTCTGATTTTGAACGTGGATTCATTCGGGCAGAAGTGGTGTCCTATGAGGACTTGATGAACTGTGGTACCATGGGAGCAGCCCGTGAAAAGGGGCTGATTCGTTCCGAGGGAAAAGAGTATGTGGTGAAGGACGGAGATATTATTCTGTTCCGCTTCAATGTCTGATGAAAATCATGTACAATTTGTAAAAAGATGAAAAAGTGATTGTATTTTTGGATAAAATCGTGTACACTAATTCCAAGAATATATGAGAGGGAGGTATCTTAATATGAAGGTAGCTCGTCTGGTATTAAAAATCATTGCTCTGTCCCTGACTGCCGCTGCTGCGGTGTGTGCTGTGATTGCCTATTGGGACAAGCTCTCTGAGTTGGGAGACTGTGCCAAAAGCAGAGTGCAGAAGAAGGCATATTCTGCCGAGTATGAGGACTATGAGGAATAAAAAGCGGGAGAGATGACCGATAAGGGGGTTATCTCTCCTTTTTGTGCTCAAACTGTGTTGTGACATTAAAACAAAGTTAGAATCAAATGTACAAAGGGGAGGCTGTCATGGGATATTTGAGAGAACTGACTGATTTGACACCAGAGGAATGGGAACTGCTATGCAGCCGGATGGGTGATGTTATGGTGAGAGTAGCCCGTTTGGTTCTGAAAGTAGTTGCTCTATCTCTGGCGGTTGCTGCTGTGGTATGTGCTGTGATTGCTTATTGGGATCAGTTACCTAAGTTAAGAAATTTTGGTAGAAATAAGGTGCAGAAAGAGACAATTTCTGCTGAGTATGTGGACTATGAGGAGTAGAAAGAGGGAGAGATGACTGTGAAAGCCGTCCTCTCTCCTTTTCTGTCCAGAAAATGTTCCATCATAGTTGAAGAAATTTGGTCTTTATGATACAATAACACGAATTGGAATGAACTGTGGAAAGGAAGGGCCGCCATGCGACATATGATAGACTTTACCGATTTGACACGAGAAGAATGGGAAACACTGTATACCAGAATCAGTGAAATCATAGATGCACCAGAGCAATTTATTGATGTGTGTCGAGGCAGAGTGTCCTGCAACCTGTTTTATGAGCCCTCCACCCGTACCAATTTTTCTTTCCAGACCGCTATGATGCGGCTGGGCGGTTCTGTATTTGGATTTGCTGACCCGAATTCTTCCTCTGTGGCAAAAGGGGAGACCATGAAAGATACCATAAAAATGGTATCTAACTATGCCGATGTTGTGGTTATGCGTACCCCATGGGAAGGGTCTGCCAAGGCAGCCGCCCTCTATTCCAGTGTTCCTGTAGTCAACGCAGGGGATGGCGGGCATCTGCACCCCACACAGACACTGGCAGACCTCACAACCATAACCCGTCTGCGTGGCGGAGTAGATGGGCTTTGTATCGGCTTATGTGGTGACTTGAAAAATGGTCGCACTGTGCACTCCCTCATTAAGGCCATGGCAAAATTTAAGGATATTAAGTTTTTCCTCATCTCCCCCAGAGAACTGGCTGTACCAGAGTATATCCGTACCTTTATGAAAACCAATCATATGTGGTTTACAGAGGTGACAGGGTTGGAGGCAGTGATTCCTCAGTTAGATGTACTCTATATGACACGCATCCAAAAGGAACGGTTTGTGGACCCATTGGAGTATGAACGCAATAAGGGAATCTATATTCTTACCCGCAGAAAGTTGGAGCGGGCAAAACAGGATATGCTGGTAATGCACCCACTGCCCCGTGTGGATGAAATTACAGTGGATGTAGATGACGACCACAGAGCAGTTTACTTCCAACAGGCACGGTTTGGAATGTTTGCGCGTATGGCTCTTTTGGAGCACCTCTCTTTACAAAAAAGAGATGACCACCTTCCCCCTGTGGAAATTTGCACAAAGCCCATTTGCACAAATCCCCGCTGTATCACACAGACAGAGCACTACCTCCCCCCTCTGATTAAGAAAATTGGTGGAATTGACTGCTGTGGATTCTGTGATAGTGTATTGAAGTAAAGATAGCCCCTGATTTTATCAATATCCTGTTAAAATCACCAGATTCCACTTGACAAAATGAAGTTTACCCAGTATGCTCTAGCAGCAGGGATAGATTACATCCCAATGTGATGAGAAAAAGGGGAAAGCTTTTGTATGGAATCCGACAGCGACGACAACACTGCGGAGCATAACAAAATAGTGAGATAGAAAAAGCATAGTCTATGTTTGTTTTTCAGAAAACAGAGATAGACCATGCTTTTTTGCACCTTTTTCAGAAAATTAGGAGGAAATCATTGTGTCAACCATTATGCTTCAACTCTTTGTACAGGTGATTTTAATTTTAATTAACGCCTTTTTTGCAGCAACAGAAATCGCTGTATTGGGGTTGAATGCCAACAAATTGAGAAAACTGGAAGAAAGTGGAGACAAACTTGCCACAAAACTCCTGCACATGATTGAGGAGCCAGCCGGTTTTCTGTCAACCATTCAGATAGGCATTACATTGGCAGGATTCTTAGGTTCTGCATTTGCCGCAGATGGATTTTCTGAGTATCTGGTTACCTTTATTTGTGTGGATTTACAGGTTACAGCCATTCCTGTGGCAGTTGTAGATACCCTATCCGTGATTCTCATTACCATCATATTGTCTTACTTCACGTTGATTTTTGGCGAGTTGGTCCCAAAGCGGATTGCCATGCAGAAGCCTATGGAAATGGCTCGGTTTTCCTGTCAGGTGGTCTCGGTTCTCTCTGTGCTGGTTCGTCCAGTGGTGTCTCTGTTATCCCTGTCTACCAACGGTGTACTCCGTATGCTAGGAATGAAAACAGATGTAGATGAGGAGAAAGTGACAGAGGACGAAATCCGTATGATGATTGATTTGGGAAATGAAAATGGTGCCATTGATGAAGATGAAAAAGAATTGCTGTACAATGTTTTTGCATTCTCTGACCAACGGGTCAGTGATGTTATGACAAGAGCAGCAGATGTGGTTGCCCTTTCTGTGGATGCAGATCGACAGACTGTACTGGAAACCATTCGTACCAGTGGTTGTTCCCGTTATCCTGTATATGGGGAAGATGAAAATCATATTTTAGGAGTTTTAAATGCCAGAGATTTTTTGATGAACTGCGCCACAGGAGCAGAGAAATCCATAAAAGATTTGATGAGACCAGCCTATCTGGTACCAGAAAGTCTGCCAGCAGATGACTTGTGGAAAGATATGCAGCGCAAGAAGATTCATCTGTCTGTTGTTATGGATGAGTATGGAGAGATGGCTGGCGTTGTCACAATGGAGGATTTACTGGAGGAACTGGTGGGCAATATTTATGATGAGTTTGACAGCGTTGAGCCACCAGAATATGAACAGCTTGGGGAGAATCTATGGCGTGTCAGTGGGGGACTAAGCGTAGCAGAATTGTCAGAGTTGGTTCACATAGAAATTCCAGAGAATGGGGACTACGATACCGTAGGTGGTATGGTCCTCAGTGGGCTGAGAACCATACCAGAGGATGGAGAAAAACCAATGGTGGTATTGCATGGTCTGGAACTGCAAGTAGAATTGGTGGAGGAACATAGAATTCGTCGTGTACAGATACGCAGATTGACCCAAAGCGAGATACAGGAAAAAGAGTAATCGATGACTCCAAAATCTCATCCCACAAGAATTTTCTTGTGGGATGAGAAAAAATTTAGAAAATGTATTGACATTCCATTTGGAATGTGCTATTATAACTGAGCTGACGTGAGAGAGACTAAGCCATGCGGGTGTAGTTCAATGGTAGAATCCCAGCCTTCCAAGCTGGTCGCGTGGGTTCGATTCCCATCACCCGCTCC
>CALWON010000015.1 GCA_944383165.1 uncultured Oscillospiraceae bacterium | reverse complement strand
CACAACAGGGACCACCTTTGCACCTGTTTTCTTCCACATAGGAATGAAACGGGAGGGATCGCCGGCACCAGTGGTAATGACTGCCACTTTTTCCGCAGCGGCAATTTCAGCAAGTTGTTGCACCTGTGGGTGCATCAACATAATATTGACACCAAATGGACGGTCAGTCAGGGTACGGCAGCGGCGGATGTGCTCCTGAAACACTTCGGGGGGCATACCACCAGCACCAATGATACCAAGACCGCCTGCATTGGATACAGCAGCAGCAAATTCGGCTGTGGCAATGTTTGCCATGCCGCCTTGAATAAAGGGAAATTCAATTCCCAACAGCTCATTTAATTTCATGATTCTTTCTCCTTTTTCTCCTGCCACTGGAACAGAGCACCACCCCAGGTAAGCCCGGCACCAAAGCCCAGACACATGACCCACTGTCCAGGTTGGAACAGTCCCTGTTCTGCCATCTCATCCAATGCGATGGGAATAGTACCAGCGGAGGTATTGCCATAGCGTTCAATATTTTCATAAAACTTTTCAAGGGGAACTTTCAGCCGTTTGGCTACAGAAGCCACAATGCGGTGATTTGCCTGATGGGGCACATACCAATCCACATCATCCTTGCTGAGACCAGCCTTTTCCAACAATGTACGAGCCATAGCAGGAACCGTCTCCAATGCAAACTGAAAGACTTCCTGTCCATTCATATGGAGATAGGCGGGGGAGTTTCCCGGACCAGGTGCCCAAAGTGCTTCCTGATTGCCACGAGTACCCAACAGACTGTACCAGTTGGCATGTTCTGAAGTTTTTACAACTGCAGCACCAGCACCATCTCCAAAGAGAATACAGGTGGAGCGGTCATCCATATCTACAATGCGGCTCAACAGTTCACCGCCAATGAGCAGTGCATAGGGGCGATTCATACGGGGGAGCATGGCAGCAGCGGTTTCCATTGCATAGAGAAAGCCAGTACAGCCAGCACTTAAATCAAAAGCCGGGCAGTCCTCTGGCAGTTGGAGTTGCTGATGGACAAGACAGGCCTGTGATGGGGTTATGTAGTCAGGGGAGACTGTGGCAGTGATGCACAGCCCAATATCCTGTGAGGTTACACCCGCCCGTTCCATTGCCAGTCTGGCAGAGGTCACTGCTAATTCAGTCAGCGTTTCTTTTTGTGAAAAACGTCGTTCTCGAATGCCTGTACGTGAGACAATCCACTCGTCGTTGGTGTCTACACGCTGGGCTAAATCGTGGTTGGTTACAACATGTGCAGGCAGGGCACGACCAGTACCCAAAATCTGCAATCCATTCATGGTTCAACTTCCTCCCGAACCGCACCCATGGCACGGAATTTTTGGTATCGGTGGGCAGCCAGATCCTTCTCTTTGTTTAACTGATTGAGATGGCGTGTCAAAGCCTGATTGACTGCTGCAAAGACAGCCTTGGCATCGGTATGGGCACCGCCTTCTGGTTCAGGAATGACCTGATCCACCACTCCCAACTGGTAGAGGTCTTTTGCAGTCAGCTTCATAATTCCCGCTGCCTCATCGGCACGGCTGGCATCCTTCCAGAGAATAGAGGCAAACCCCTCAGGAGACAGGACAGAATAGACTGCATTTTCCAACATCAAGACACGATTGCCAACTGCCAGAGCCAATGCGCCACCACTTCCGCCTTCTCCAATGACAACAGAAATGACGGGGACAGTCAACGCACTCATGAGAGCCAGAGAGGAGGCGATGGCCTCGCCCTGCCCTCCTGCTTCTGCCTCCAAACCGGGATAGGCACCCGGAGTATCTACAAATGTGATAATGGGACGTCCAAACTTTTCAGCCTGTTTCATCAGTCGCTGTGCTTTGCGATATCCCTCAGGGCTGGGCATACCAAAATTGCACTTCATGTTTTCCTCAAAGGTACGCCCTTTGCGGTGTCCCAGAACGGTGACAGGTTTTCCATGAAAACGGGCGATGGCACCAAAAATACTGGGGTCCTCTCTGCCTAACCGGTCGCCTTTACACACAAAAATGTCAGTAAACAATGCATTGACAAAATCCAGTGTACCAGGTCTGCCCGGGGTTCGAGCCAGCTTCACACGCTGGGCAGCCGTTAGGTTGTTCATCTGTGGAAAACCCCCTTTCGATGGAGAGACAGGAGCTGGGACAGAGTTTCTCGCATTTGAGAACGGGGAACAATCTGGTCTACAAAACCATGTTCCTCCAAATACTCTGCCCGCTGGAATCCCTCTGGCAGTTCCTGACCAATGGTCTGTTGAATGACACGGGGACCGGCAAATCCAATCAAAGCCCCCGGTTCTGCCAGTGTAATGTCCCCAAGAGAGGCAAAACTTGCTGTGACACCACCAGTGGTGGGATGGGTAAAGACGGAAATATAAAGCCCACCAGAGCGGGAAAACTGCTCAATGGCAGCACTGGTTTTTGCCATCTGCATGAGAGACAGAATGCCCTCCTGCATTCTGGCACCACCACTGGCAGAGAAGATTACAAGGGGCAGACGATGTTTTTTGGCATACTCTACACCACGAGTGACCTTTTCACCCACTGCAACACCCATACTTCCCATAAAAAAGCGGCTGTCTAATACAACAAATACAGCCTGTCTGCCATCCAGCTTACCAACGGCCACAACAGCAGCATCAGAAAGGGCTGTTTTTTCACGCTGAGCTACCAGCTTGGACTCATAACCTGGAAAGTCCAGTGCATTGGGTGCTGTCAAGCCAGCCCACAGTTCCCGAAACGTAAACGGGTCAAGGAGCAGAGAGAGACGAAGATAAGCACCAATAGGCAGATGATAGCCACAGTTTGGACACACATAGTCAGTTTGTACCAACTGTGTATTGGTACATTCTGTGTTACAGTTTGGACAGGTCTGTGTGCCACTTTGTGGAATGCTTTCACGCTTGGAAGCTGCCTCAACTGCCTCCTCTCGCTGACGGCGCAGACGGTCGAGACGGTCACGGCGAGAACGAAATAGTGGTTGCATTTAGTCCTCCTTCTCCCAGTTCAGAAGTGTATCTTGATGGGCAGCCAGAAAACCGGTGTCATACTGCCCTTTGATAAAATCGGGATGGTGTAAAACCAGATGGCAGAAGTCCGCTGTGGTGGGGTATCCCTCCAAAAGCATTTCTTCCAGTGCACGGCGCATTCTACGAATGGCTTCCAGACGGCTGGGGGCGTGGACAATCACCTTTGCCACCAGTGAGTCATAGAAGGGAGATACCGTATAGCCATTGTAAAGCAAGGAATCCACCCGTACACCAGGACCACCTGGAAAATGTAAAAAGGTTGTGGTGCCTGGGCAGGGGCGGAAATTTTCAGATGGGTTTTCTGCATTGATACGGCACTCAATGGCATGACCACGCAGCTGCACATCTTCCTGTGTCAGTGAGAGGGGCAGACCAGCCGCAATGCGGAGCTGTTCCCGAACCAAATCCAGCCCAGTGACCATCTCGGTGACAGGGTGTTCCACCTGAATTCTGGTGTTCATCTCAATAAAGTAGAAATGACCCTCCTGGTCCACTACAAATTCAATGGTACCTGCGTTTTCATAGCCGGCAGCCTTGGCAGCTTTCACAGCAGCCTGACCCATTTCTTCCCGCAACTGGGCAGAGAGAGCCTTGGAAGGGGATTCCTCAATGAGTTTTTGATTCTTGCGCTGGATAGAGCAGTCACGCTCCCCTAAGTGAATCACATTGCCATGACGGTCGGCAAGAATCTGGAACTCGATGTGTTTTGGATTGAGAATCAGTTTTTCTAAGTACAGTTCCCCATTGCCAAAGCAGGCAACTGCCTCCGCTCGGGCTTCCTCAAATTTGGCAGTCAAATCCTCAGGGCGGTCTACACGGCGCATACCACGACCACCGCCGCCAGCACTGGCTTTGATAAGAACAGGATATCCAATTTTTTCTGCCACTGTCATAGCAGCTTCCGCCGTTTCCAAAGCTCCATCTGAACCAGGAACCACAGGAACGCCATTGGCAATCATCAGCTCACGGGCAGCAGATTTGTTGCCCATTTTGTCCATCACATCCCCAGAGGGACCAATAAAAGTCAACCCCAATTCGGTACACTGGCGGGCAAAGTCGGAGCGTTCTGACAAAAAGCCATAGCCAGGATGGACAGCATCACAGCCCGTTTGTTTTGCAACTGTCAAAATGGCATTGGGATTCAAGTAACTATCGGCAGCCTTGGCAGGACCAATACACACAGACTCTGTGGCAAATTGTACATGGAGACTGTCAGAGTCTGCACTGGAATATACTGCAACTGTGTCAATACCCAGTTCACGGCAGGCGCGGATAATCCGCACCGCAATTTCACCACGATTTGCAATCAATACACGCTGAAACATACTTTACAGCCTCCGAACACGAAACAGAGGCGCATCAAAGGAAGCAAGAGAGCCGTTTTCCACCAGAACCTCCTCAATCACACAGTCCATGGGAGCAGGAATTTCACTCATCATTTTCATAGCTTCCAGAATACACACGGTTTGCCCCTTTTTTACGGTGTCGCCTACCTTGACAAAAGGTGCAGCTTCTGGGTTTGCAGAGGAATAGAAGGTACCAACTAAGGGAGCTTTGATGTACTCACCCTCACTTGTTTGAGAAGCAGGGACAGCGGCAGGAACCTCAGGCACTACAGTTTGGACAGATATGGGAGCAGCCGCTGTAGTAGCGGCTGCGGTCAAGGTCTTATCCAGCTTTAGGCGGGTCCCGTTCTGCTCCAGCTCCAATCCTGTCAATGTAGAACGTTCAAAACACTCCATCAGAGTAAAAATGGATTCTAAGTCCATAGAACAGTCACCTCTCAGCGTTTTAATTAGGCCTCCTTGGCCTCCAGATAGCGGACAATATCACCAACTGTCTTCATGTTGGGGCGGTCCTCATCAGCGATGGAAATCCCAAGCTGTTCCTCCAAAGCAATGTTCAACTCCACAGCATCCAGGGAATCGGCACCCAGATCCTCAGTGAGGCTTGCCTCCATGGTCACTTCATCGGCTTCGCAGCTCAGGGTCTCAACAATAATGTCGCGTACTTTCTCAAACATGGGAAATTTCTCCTCTCAAGTTGCAAATTTATGGGTTGCACTCATTTAGTTAAAATATTTTAACTAAATAGATTTAACTGTATTGTAACAGGTTTCCAAAGAAAGTCAATGGGGAATTTTCACAAATCAGGTGCTTGATGCATAGTATATCATAGTGTTCCCTCGAAAAAGGTCAAAAAAACACGGGAAACCGTGTTTTTTTAGAGATAGATCAGACCAAACATAACAGTATTATAGATTTATACTGCATTTTAGAATAGGTAGAAAAAGGGAAAAGGCATAAGGGCAGCTGAATGGAGAATAGGAAACAAAATGGGAAAACCCTCTTTTTTCGATGGGGAAAAAGAGGGTCCTATGTTAATCATCCAAAAGCCGATAGCCAATGCCCAATTCTGTCAGAATGTATTTGGGTTCGGATGGATTTTCTTTTAGCTTGCGTCGTATATTTGCCATGTTGACACGTAAAATCTGGTTGCTGGTACTCCCATAGGGTCCCCAGACATGTTCCAGAATAAAGTCATAGGTCAATACCTTGCCGGCATGGATACACAGCAGCTCCATAATTTTAAACTCATTTTGAGTAAAGTGGATTTCGGTACCTGCTTGGGTAATGATGTGTCTGGCAATGTCTACGGTTAAGTCTTTGATGTGATAGACATCCTTTTGGGTGCCCTGAGAAAGTTTAATGCGGTCCACTCTGCGTAAAATGGTACGGATGCGTGCCAGCAGTTCAGAGACTCCAAAGGGTTTGACGATATAGTCCTCTGCACCAATATCCAAGGCTTTGACTTTTTCTGTTTCACGGTCACGGGCAGAAATAATCAGGACAGGCACCTCTGTGGGCAGGGCACACAGTTCTTCCAAAATAGTCATGCCATCCATATCTGGCAGACCCAAGTCCAAAAGGACCAGCTCAGGGGAGTGAGAGTAAAAAAGGGAGAGCCCCTCTTTGCCCCGGAATGCCGGGATGGCTTTATAGTCATGTGCAGTTAATGCCCGGCAGATAAAGTTACTAATACTTTTTTCGTCTTCTATGACCAGAATGGTCCTTTTTTCACTCATAATTCCAAATCCTCCATAGGAAGCCCAAAACGGAATACTGCGCCACCCTTTTCCGGGTCGTTTCCAGCAGCAAAAAAACCATTGTGGGCTTTGATGATACTTTGACAGACAGCAAGCCCAATCCCCATACCACGGGTGGAATCGCCAGAGGTGTCCCGCTCGAATTGCCGCCCAGCCTGGATGGCCCTGCTTACCTCAAGGGACAGCCCCTTGCCGCGGTCGCGTACCTCTACCACAGCCCAGTGATCCTGGCGGAATAGATGCAGGCTGATATGTTCTAAGTCGCCAGAGTGCCGTATGGCATTTTCCAGAAGGTTGATGATCACCTGTTTGATCAACATTGGCTCCATAGGCAAAAATAAAATATCATCCGATAAGTCCATTTCGATGGCTACATTGGGATAGCGGTGGCGCACATTCATCAGTGCATCCCCAGCCACCTCCTCCAAAAGTTCCTCCTGTTTGTTCAGCGGCATGGTACCATCCCGGATTTTTGTAATAGACAGAAGGTTTTCTACCATCACAATCAGGTCGTCTGCGTCGTGTTTAATGTCTTGTACCAAAGATAGATTTTTTTCAGAGGAGGCAATTTCACTGCTGGCAAGCAAAACAGAGGCAGCACCAGAGATGGTGGTCAGGGGGGTGCGCAGGTCGTGGGATACAGCCCTTAGGATATTGCTGCGAATGGTCTCCCGGGCAGCGGCAATCTGGATGGCATTTTTTTCCTCATTGAGTTTTTCGTTGAGTGCATACAGTTCCCTGGTTTTTTGTTCCCGTTTGCGGGCCTCAGTGACCTGTTGTTTTACAAGGGAGGTAAGGGCACACACGATAGAGGAAATAATCAGCATACTGAGCATTGCCACTGGGTAGCCAGCATAGTTCAAAGAAAACTGATCATAGGGATACATAAAAAAATAGTTGATACAGAATGCACCAATCAAAGAGGCAATAATACCATAGCGGAAACCATCTGTAAGCAGTGAGATGAAAATCACAGCGAGGACAAAGACCAGTGCAGAGTTGTTTTCTGCCCCAGTGTGCCCAATTAAAATGCGGCTGCTGAGGTATGCACCACACAAAAATAAAAAGGTCACAATCAGGTTCCGGGGAATTTTTGGAAGAAGGTGCATAGTCTGCGTGAGCTGAAGGTAATAGTTCTGGAATTTTATGCGCATAGCAAACAGTACAGCGTGGCACTGTACAGCTGACCTCCTCTGTAGGGATATGGGGATAAAACCATTATAACAGGTTGCCTATGTGGCGTAAAGCGCTATGGAAGAAAAAGTCGAAATCCAGGTCGGATTCTTGTATTACCAAAAGGATAATGATATAATGCAAGGGCTACCACAGAAGTGGTTTGAATTTATGCGGAAATGTGAGGTTATAGCGATGACATATCGGGAAGAGTTTATTACATTTATGGTACGCTCCGGTGTATTGACCTTTGGGGACTTTACCACCAAGTCTGGTCGTAAAACCCCCTATTTTGTCAACACAGGCAATTACAAAACAGGCGCACAGGCGGCAAAACTGGGAGACTACTATGCTGCCTGTATTCAGGAGCATATGCCAGAGGGGATTACCTGTCTCTTTGGACCTGCCTACAAGGGGATTCCTTTGGCAGTGTCTGCGGCTGCTTCTCTCTACCGCAACTACGAGCGTGATTTGCCCTACTGCTTCAACCGCAAGGAGGTAAAGGACCACGGTGAGGGTGGTTCCATGGTGGGCTATAAGCCACAGGACGGGGACAATGTGGCAATTATTGAGGATGTCGTGACCGCTGGTACCGCAGTGCGTGAGTCCATTGAACTATTCAAGCATGTGGCAGATGTGAACATGAAGGCATTGTTTGTCTCCGTGGACCGCATGGAGCGGGGTACCCGTGACTGCTCTACTCTGGATGAGCTGCGTCAAGATTATGGAATTCAGGTATTCCCAATTGTCACAGTGCGAGAAGTGATTGACTTCCTTCACAATCACCCTGTTGATGGCAAGGTGTACATTGATGATGAGATGAAGGAGAAGATGGAGGCATATCTGGCTCAATACGGAGCGAAGGCATAAGGGTCAGGGGGCGATGCTGTGGCAGAAAAACACAGCCATACAGGGCACCGTGACCGAATGAAGCAGGAGTTTCTCGCCCGTGGCATAGAGGGATGGCCTGACCATCGGGTGTTGGAGCTGATGCTGTTTTTTGCCATCCCACAGGGGGATGTGAATCCGCTTGCCCACAGATTGATTGAACACTTTGGTTCCCTCTCTGGTGTGTTGGATGCCTCAGTAGAGGAGCTGAAAAAAGTGGACGGAGTGGGGCAGCACACAGCCACTTTTTTGCGGATGCTGCCCTCGGTATTGGGGCGCTATAAAGCCAGTAGGACTGCCTTGAATTCTGTCATCAATCGTCCAGAGGACGCATACCCATGGCTGGAACCATACTTTTTTGGAGCCAGAAATGAGATGGTGTATGTGTTGTGTCTGGATGGAAAGAGGCAGGTGCTTGGAGTCAGAAAAGTGGCAGAAGGCAGCGTGGAAATGGCAGAGATGAACGTCAGGCGCATCGCTGAGGAGGCATTGGGTCTGCGTTCAGTGCGTATTTATGTAGCCCACAACCATGTGAGCAATCTTGCCATTCCTTCAGAGGCAGATTGGATGGTAACTGATGTGCTGCGCAGTGCATTGGAACCCATTGGAATTGAACTGGTGGATCATCTACTCTTTGTGGATGGCGATATGGTGAGTATGGGACAAAGTCAGCCCTATCGAAATTTGACCTTTTTCTGAATGATTGCAACAGAAATCCCAGTAAGAAGCGAGCATAGTTTTGCTTCCTACTGGGATTTTTCATGTAAATTGCGTTTTATGGCTGATACAGTTTACTCCAATACGGCACCACGGTCAGCAGAGGATACCAGCTTGGCATAGCGTGCCAGATATCCAGTCTTGATACGAGGTTCTGGGCAGACCCACTTTGCACGGCGTTCTGCCAATACTTCATCAGATACATTTAATGTAATGGAGCGGTTGGGAATGTCGATGGAAATGATGTCCCCTTCTTCTACCAAACCGATGGGACCACCGGATGCAGCTTCTGGTGACACATGCCCAATGGAGGCGCCTCTGGTTGCACCAGAGAAACGACCGTCTGTAATCAGGGCCACATCCTTATCCAGTCCCATGCCTGCAATAGCAGAGGTGGGGTTGAGCATTTCACGCATACCAGGACCACCTTTTGGACCCTCATATCGAATCACAACCACATCGCCAGCTACAATTTTTCCTGCATAAATTGCCTTGATGGCGTCATCCTCGCAGTCAAACACACGGGCAGGACCTTGGTGTACCATCATTTCTTCTGCCACAGCAGACTGCTTGACCACACATCCATCAGGGGCAAGATTTCCCTTTAAGACTGCAATACCGCCTGTTTTGGAATAGGGGTTTTCAATGGGGCGAATGACATCATGGTTTCGGTTGACCACACCTTCCAGATTTTCTGCAATGGTTTTACCAGTACAGGTGATGAGGCTGGTATCCAATAATCCAGCTT
Source organism: uncultured Oscillospiraceae bacterium (assembly GCA_944383165.1). GTDB lineage: Bacteria > Bacillota > Clostridia > Oscillospirales > Oscillospiraceae > Lawsonibacter. The sequence goes on along the minus strand of CALWON010000015.1, from coordinate 29,285 downwards.
TGACAAGCTCAGACATGACAGCATAGACACCACCAGCCCGTTCCAAATCTTCCATATAGGTATTGCCAGCAGGAGCCAAGTGGCACAGGTTGGGGGTTTTGGCAGAGATTTCATTTGCCTTGTCAAAGCTCAATTCAATGCCACACTCATGGGCAATGGCTGGCAGATGGAGCATGGTGTTGGTGGAGCAGCCTAGAGCCATATCAATGGTTTCCGCATTGTGGAAGGCAGCCTCTGTCATAATATCACGGGGACGGATATTTTTCTTGACCAGCTCCATAATCTGCATACCAGCGTGTTTTGCCAGTCTCAGACGGGCAGAGTAGACAGCGGGAATGGTCCCATTGCCACGCAGAGCCATACCGATTGCCTCAGTGAGGCAGTTCATAGAATTGGCAGTGTACATACCAGAACAGGAACCACAGGTGGGGCAGGCGTTGTTTTCATATTCCTCTAAACCGCTTTCATCCAGCTTGCCGGCATAGTAGGAACCCACTGCCTCAAACATGTGGCTCAAACAGGTGCGACTGCCGTCGTTCATGGTTCCAGCCAGCATGGGACCACCGGAGACAAAAATGGTGGGGACATTGACGCGAGCGGCTGCCATCAGTAAGCCGGGCACATTTTTGTCACAGTTGGGAATCATGACAAGCCCATCAAACTGATGGGCCATTGCCATTGCCTCTGTGGAATCTGCAATCAAATCGCGGGTTACAAGGGAATATTTCATGCCCACATGTCCCATTGCAATCCCGTCACACACAGCAATGGCAGGAAATTCAACTGGAGTGCCACCGGCTGCCCGGATACCAGATTTTACTGCCTCAGAAATCTTGTCCAGATTCATATGACCGGGAACAATTTCGTTATAAGAGCAGACCACACCAATCAGTGGACGTTCCAGTTCTTCTTTGGTGTAGCCCAGGGCATACAGCAAAGAACGGTTTGGGGCAGCAGGTACCCCTTTGGTGATGACATCGCTACGCATGAAAGAAACCTCCTTGAAAATACAACCTCACAGTTGAAACGTATGACCATATAGTATAAGATAACAGAAAAAAAGTCAAATACATCTTGTGTAACCCAAACAGAATGTGAGAAAAGAAATCAGTTGACTTGAATCCAAAAAGTCAGTATGCTATACTTATACCCATTCTAGGCGAGGCATTCTCTGTGTTGTGGGTGATAAGCGAGGCAATGGCATACCAATAGAAGGGCTGTTGGTATGCTTTTCTGCGCACAGATTGGCAAGTGAGGAGAATGAACAGAATGAAAAGTTTTTTGATTGTGGGTTTGGGTCGTTTTGGTACCGCACTGGCCCTGGAATTAAGTGTACAGGGGCATGAGGTACTGGCGCTGGACATTTTGGAGGAGCGGGTGCAGACCGTGGCAGACCATGTGGTTCATGCTGCCATTGGGGATGCCAGGGACCCAGAACTGTTAAAAAGTTTGGGTGCACGTAACTTTGATTGTGCGGTTGTGGCCGCCGGTGGGGACATAGGAACCAGTGCCTTGATTACACTGAATTTAAGGGAATTGGGTGTCCCCTATGTGGTAAGTAAGGCAAATAGCCAGGTACATAGCAAAGTGCTGGAAAAAATCGGGGCGGACTCTGTGGTGTTCCCAGAGAGTGAAATGGCTGTCAGGCTGGCACGCAATTTATCCAATGGGGATATTTTGAATTTTATTGAACTGTCCAGTGAATACTCCATTGTAGAACGTCTGGTACCGAAAAAATGGGTAGGTCGTTCTATTGTGGAGCTGGATATCCGTGCAAAATGGAATTTGACCATCATTGCGGTACAGCATGAGGAACAGATGAACATTGCACCAGGCAGGGATTACCGTTTTCAAGAGAGGGACTGCCTGGTCGTATTGGGACGCAACCAAGATATTGAACAACTGGAGCGGATGTGATGGAACAAGTAACCAGTCGGAAAAATCCACTTTTAATGAAGGTTCGGAAACTTGCCGGAGGAAGTGGCAAGGTACGCAGGGAGGAACAGCTCTATCTGGGAGATGGGGTCAAATTGCTGGAGGAGGCAGTCCGATGGAAGGCACCATTGCGTACAGTGGTTGTGTCAGAAGGGGTTGCTGTGCCACCTGTCCCAGATGGGGTAAGGGTGGTTGTGGTACCAGGGGACGTGATGGAGAGTATCTCCCCCATGCAGACCGCTCAGGGGGCGTTGTTCCTGTGTCAGCTTCCAGATACAGCCCCACCAGAGCAGTTGACAGGGCAGAGATATTTGGTTCTGGATGGGGTACAGGACCCAGGCAATGTGGGAACCATCTGGCGTACCGCAGATGGACTAGGGATTGATGGGATTTTTCTAATGGATGGGTGTGCATCCCCCTATCACCCAAAAACGGTACGGGCATCTATGGGGGCCTGTTTTCGTATGCCAGTATGGGAGTGCAGCAGAGAGGAACTGGTGAGACTGCTTTGCCGCTCCCAACTTCCCCTCTATGCCACAGCGTTGCGAGAGGATACCATAGATGTGCGGGAGGTATCTATGACCAGATGTGCAGTTGTGGTAGGGAGTGAAGGACAGGGTGTCTCCCAATTTTTGTTGGAGCAAAGCGAGAAAACCCTGAAAATCCCCATACAGGAGCGGTGTGAATCCCTCAATGCGGCAGTAGCTGCAACGGTTATACTATGGGAAATGGTACGGGAATAAAAAGAAAAGAGGATGGCAGGTATGCTCAAAGAGTGGATTTGGCTGGCGACCCGAAGGGGGATCAAACCCAATGCCATTTGTGAGATATTGGAGTACTTTGGAACACCAGAGCGGGTATACTATGCACCATCCCATCTCTATGAGGAACTCCCAGTCTTGTCCCCACACATGAGGGAAAGCCTGTGTGATAAGTCAATGGAGCAGGTGGAACAGATTTTAGAGGCATGTGAGCGGTTGAACCTGCGTGTGATGACCTATGGGGATGGGGATTACCCTCAAAGGCTGCGGGAACTTGCAGACCCACCCATTGTACTTTATATTCTGGGCAGGACCATCCAATTTGACCAAGAGCCTGTGATTGGTGTGGTAGGGACCAGGACCCCATCCCAGTATGGGCAGCGGGTTGCCACTCAGCTAGGTTATGGGATTTCAAAATCGGGAGGCTTGCTGGTTTCTGGTATGGCACAGGGGATTGATGCAGCAGCCCTGAAGGGTGCCCTACAGAGTGGCAGACCAGTGGTTTCTATTTTGGCAGGTGGGGTGGACTTGCCATACCCAAGGCAAAATATTGGACTTTATCATGATGTGGCTGCTGTGGGAGCTGTGATCAGTGAGAGACCGCCTGGGACACCCCATCTAGGGGAATATTTTCCCATCCGGAACCGGATCATCAGCGGATTGTCATTGGGCGTAGTGGCAGTGGAATGCAGGCGGCACAGTGGCACCATGCGCACCATCGAACATGCACTGGAGCAAAATCGGGATGTATTTGCTGTGCCAGGAAACATTGATTCTCAAAACAGTGAGGGACCCAACTGGCTGTTGCGGCAGGGGGCACGCCCAATTACAGGTTATGAGGATATATTAGAGGAGTATTGGAGTTATTTTCCACAAAAATTGCAGACCATGTCGCCAATGAATCAACAGGTGCTTCAAAAGCGGATCGAAGCGGTATTAGAGAAGCAGGAAAAACCACAGAACATACAGCCATCTGAGCCAAAACCTGAGCCACAAGAACAAAAGACGTTACCCGATGAAGAAAGCCTAGGGCTGACAGAGCAAGAACGCCATGTTTTGGCGATCATAAGGGAGAAAAAACGTGCCTGTGAGCCAGATGAACTGGTGGAATGGGCACAGATCCCAGTGAGACAGATTTTAAGTATTTTGTCTGTGCTGCAAATTTATGGTCTCATTGAGGAGCAGCCAGGAAAGCGGTTCAAAGCGCAATCATAAAAATTAAAGATACCATGTGCAATGTCACATGTTTTGTATTTTTCATATGGGAGGTTGTCAAATGGCAACAAAGACCGACTTAGTCATTGTTGAGTCACCATCAAAGGCAAAAACAATCGGAAAATATTTGGGACCAGGGTATGAAGTCAAGGCCTCTATGGGGCATGTACGGGATTTGCCAAAAAGTAAGTTAGGGGTGGATGTGGAACAGGATTTTGAGCCTGACTACCAGCCCATCAAAGGAAAAGAAGATACCATCAACGACTTGAAAAAATCAGCCAAGAAAAGTGGCAAAGTCTTTCTTGCTACTGACCCTGACCGAGAGGGAGAGGCCATTTCATGGCATTTGAAGGAATTGCTGGGGATTCCAGATGATAAAACCTACCGTGTGACCTTTAATGAAATCACGAAAAAAGTGGTCAATGACTCCATTGCATCCCCAAGAGCCATTGACCAGAATCTGGTGAACGCCCAGCAGGCACGCCGTATTTTGGACCGAATTGTAGGGTATCAGCTCTCACCACTCCTGTGGAAGAAAATCAAACGGGGACTGTCTGCCGGTCGTGTTCAGTCTGTGGCAACCAGACTGGTGGTAGAGAAAGAGGAGGAAATCAAGGCGTTCCAGCCTCAGGAATACTGGTCTATTGAGGTAGATTTACAAAGAATCCGACCAAATTTAGGAGGATTTAAGGCTGCTTTCTATGGGCAGGAGAAAAAAATGGAACTGCACAATGAACAGGAGGCAGATGAGATTATTGCAGCCGTGTCCAAAGCTCCATTTTCTGTTACCAAGGTGAAACGGCAGGATAAGCAGAGAAATCCAGCCCCACCCTTTACCACGTCCACTTTGCAGCAGGAGGCATCCAGAAAGTTAAATATGACCCCAGCCCGTACCATGTCCATTGCCCAGCAGCTCTATGAGGGCATTGACATCACAGGGGAGGGGACTGTCGGTTTGATTACCTACATGCGTACAGACTCCCTGCGGATCTCGGATGAGGCAGTGGCAGCTGCCAAAAACTTGATTGTCAACCGGTATGGAACAGATTACTATCCCCCAAAAGCCAGACACTATAAAACCAAAGGCAATGCCCAGGACGCCCATGAAGCCATTCGCCCATCTGATGTGAATTTGATTCCAGAGGATATCAAAAAGGATTTGACAACCGACCAATATCGCCTCTATAAATTGATTTGGAGCCGCTTTTTGGCCTGCCAGATGGCAAGTGCCATTTATGACAGTGTATCCATTGAGACACAGGCTGCTGGCTATACTTTCCGTGCCAGCCATTCCGAATTAAAATTCTCTGGATTTACTGCGGTCTACGAGGAGGGAAGGGACGATGAGGAGGAAGCTCCACAGTCTCCCTTGCCCGATTTGAAAGAGGGGGAGATGCTGGAACTACAGAAAACAGACAAACAGCAGCACTTTACACAGCCCCCAGCCCGCTATTCAGAGGCCACTTTGATCCGGGCTCTAGAGGAAAAGGGCATTGGACGCCCCTCTACCTATGCGCCTACCATTTCCACCATTTTAAACCGTGAATATGTGGTGAAAGAGGGGAAAGCACTGCGGCCGACCCCCTTAGGTGAGGTTGTCACCAGTTTGATGAAGGACAAATTTCAGGATATTGTTGACCCCACCTTTACCGCACAGATGGAGGAAGAACTGGACAAAGTGGAAGAGGGTACCGTAGACTGGAAACAGGTGCTGAGAGGGTTCTATCAGGATTTTCAGGCAGAGATGCGCAAGGCAGAGCAGGAACTGGATGGGGAGCGCATCAAAATTCCAGATGAGGTGTCAGAGGAAATTTGCCCGGAATGTGGTCGTAATCTGGTGATTAAATCCGGTCGCTTTGGTCGTTTTTTGGCCTGCCCAGGTTGGCCAGAGTGTGAATTTACTATGCCGCTGGTGGTAGAAATGCCAGGGAAATGCCCCAAGTGTGGCGGCAGGCTGGTCAAGCGTACAGGGAAAAGCAAGAAAAATAACAAACAATATACCTATTATTGTTGTGAACGGTTGAACAGTAAAGACGAGAGTAAAAAATGTGATTTTATGACCTGGGATGTACCAGTAAAAGAAAATTGCCCAGTGTGTGGTTGGACCATGTTCAAAAAATCAGGACGAGGTGCAAAAAAAGCATTTTGTATCAATGAACAGTGTTCTAACTTTACGCCAGAAGAAAAGAGGGGCGGCTGGAAGAAAAAAGAGACTGAGGAAAAAACAGAAAACACACAGCAGGCAGAGCCTGTATCTGATGGAAAAAAAACAGTTTCTAAGAAAGCGACAACCAAGAAAGCAGCCACAAAAAAAGAAACAACGAAAAAAACAACCACAAAAAAGAGCGGAACCACAAAGACAACCACCAGAAAAAAATCCGAGGGCACATCCTCTGAACAGGAATAGGAGACAGCTATGGAAGCAGTAACCGTAATTGGTGCAGGATTGGCAGGCTGTGAGGCGGCATGGCAACTGGCACAGCGTGGCATTCCAGTGGTGTTACAGGAAATGAAACCACAAAAAATGACACCTGCCCATCACAGTGCATTGTTTGGGGAGTTGGTATGCTCCAACTCTCTGCGTTCAGACCAGTTAGAAAATGCGGTGGGACTTTTAAAGGAAGAGCTGCGCCGATGCCACTCCCTGATTATGACCTGTGCAGATGAACATCGGGTGGCAGCAGGTGGAGCATTGGCGGTAGACCGCCACGCCTTTGCGCAGGCAATTACTGACAAAATCAAACAGCACCCCAATATCACTGTAGTGGAGGGGGAAGTGACAACCATTCCCACAGAGGGACAGGTCATCATCGCCTCTGGTCCCCTTACTTCAGACGCATTGGCAGAAGAAATCAGACAGAAATGGATTCAGGATGGATACCTGCATTTCTTTGATGCAGCAGCCCCTCTTGTGACATTTGAAAGTGTAGATATGGACAGTGCATGGTTTGCGTCGCGGTATGACAGAGGCACACCAGATTATATCAACTGCCCACTGACCGAGGAGGAGTATCAGCAGTTTTGGGAGGCACTCACCACCGCTGAGGAAGCTCAGGTCCATGGGTTTGAAGATGCAGGTGTGTTTGAGGGCTGTATGCCGGTTGAGGTAATGGCTCGGCGTGGACGGGATACTCTGTGCTATGGACCACTGAAACCGGTGGGTTTGAAAGACCCCAAAACAGGAAAAGAGCCGTTTGCAGTGGTGCAGCTGAGAAAAGACAATGCACAGGGTTCCATCTACAATATAGTAGGATTTCAGACCCATCTGCGCTGGCCAGAGCAAAAGAGAGTGTTTTCTATGATTCCTGCTCTGCGCAATGCAGAATATGTCCGCTATGGTGTGATGCACAGAAATACCTTTTTGGACTCTCCCCGGCTGCTGGACCGCTACTATCGGGTGCGTACAGAACCAAGAATCCGTTTTGCAGGACAGATTACTGGTGTGGAGGGGTATGTGGAGTCCACAGCATCTGGATGTCTGGCAGGGATAGAACTGGCAAGAGAGTTGCAAGGAAAGCCCCCCATTGATTTTCCAAGAGAAACTGCCATTGGGGCATTGGCACTCTATGTCAGTGACCAGTCTGTGGTCCATTTTCAGCCTATGAATATCAATTTTGGTTTGATTCCACCATTGGGCTATCGAGTGAAAGGAAAACGGAACAAGAATGCGGAGCTATCCAGACGTGCACTGACTTGTCTGGAACAGTTGGATTTGGAGTAAGGAGTATACAATGAAAATTATTGTAGATGCTATGGGAGGCGACAACGCCCCAGAAGCCCCTGTGATGGGTGCCATTGCAGCCAATCGAGAGTATGGCGTAGAAATCACACTGGTGGGAAAAGGGGAGGAAATCCTGAAGGTATTGGAGAAGAATGGCATTAAACAGCTGCCCACAGGGGTAGAAATTGCCCATGCTTCTGAGGTGGTAGAAATTTGTGATAACCCTGCCACAGCCTTTCGGGAAAAGAAAGATTCCTCATTGACCGTGGGTTTAAACCTTTTGAAAAATGGGCAGGGGGATGCCTATGTATCTGCTGGCTCCACTGGTGCACTGCTGGGAGCAGCCACACTGCTTATCAAGCGCATTCGAGGCATTCGACGGGCAGCCCTTGCCCCCGTGGTCCCCACAGGCAATGGAGGGGCAGTCCTCATTGATGCAGGGGCCAATGCAAAGTGCCCGCCAGAATATCTGCTCCAGTTTGCTTACATGGGTTCTTATTATGCAGAACATATTTTAGGGCGTCCAGAACCAAAAGTGGGGCTTTTGAACATTGGTGCAGAGCCATCTAAGGGCACAGAATTGCAGACCACAGTCTATGGGCTCCTGCAAAAGGCAAAGGAGGATGGGCGCATCAACTTTGTGGGCAATGTGGAGGCAAGAGAGGCTGTAGAAGGTGCAGTGGATGTGATTGTGGCAGATGGGTATTCTGGAAATATTTTCCTTAAAACCATGGAGGGCACCGGGCTGTTTTTGGCAAGGGAACTGAAGGGCATGTTTATGGAGAGTTTGGGGACCAAACTGGCTGCTTTGCTGGTGTCAAAGGGGTTGAAGCGTCTGAAGAAGCTCTTTAACTCCAGTGAGGTAGGCGGGACGGCATTGCTGGGCATTTCCAAGCCCGTCATCAAGGCCCATGGCTCCTCCGATGCCTATGCCATTCAAAATGCAATCCGACAGGCAAAACAGATTATATCTACAGGGGTTATTGAAAATATTACAGAACATGTAGATATGATGCGGATTGATTTGCCGGAAGGGGAATGAAATTCCAGGATAGAAGCAGAAAATAAAAAAACCCTATTGACAGGTATAGGGTTTCTGCATATAGTTATGTAGAGAAAAACGTGCCCAAGCACAAGTTAGAAGGAGTAAACAACTATGATTTTTGAAAAGGTATGCGCACTGATCGCAGAGCAGTTCAATGTGGATGCAGATTCCATTACCATGGATACCTCCTTTGAAGACGACCTGAACGCAGATTCTGTAGATATTGTGGATCTGTCTATGGCGATGGAAGAGGAATTTGAAATTGACGAACTCAGCGAGGAAGAAGCTGGTTCCATTAAGACAGTTGGTGATTTGGTTCGCTTTTTGCAGAATAAGGTGGACTAACCTGTATGGTTCCTGTGGTGTAAATTCAGCAAAACTCCGCCCGTTGGCGGAGTTTTGTGTTTCGATAAGGAGAAAATGATATGAAAAGCTTAGAAGAAAAGCTGGGGTATACCTTTCGCAACCCAGCCCTGTTGGAAAACGCACTGACCCATAGTTCCTGTGCCAATGAGAGCAGAGGCACATTACAAAGTAATGAGAGACTGGAATTTTTGGGTGACTCTATTTTGGGTATGATTGTGGCAGAGCACCTCTACCGAAACCATCCTGACTTGCCAGAGGGAGAACTGACCCGGACCCGTGCTGCCCTAGTGTGTGAGGAAAGTTTGGTGGAAGTGGCAAAGGTTTTAAAGCTGGGGGACTACCTACATCTGGGCAAAGGGGAAGAAGCTGGCGGCGGTCGCAGACGGCCCTCCATCCAGGCAGATGCAGTGGAAGCGGTGCTGGCTGCGGTTTATCTGGATGGTGGGATTGGTTCGGTGCGTTCCATCATCCAGAAGTATATCCTGTGTCATGAGATTGAAGGGTTAACCAGCCCAAGGGATTATAAGACGGCACTTCAGGAACTGGTCCAAAGACAGAGCGGCCAGGTGCTGAAGTATCGCCTGGTGGGGTCAGAAGGCCCTGACCATGACAAACGGTTCTTTGTTGAAGTGGACTTAAATGGCACAATGATTGGGGAAGGCAAAGGGCACAGCAAGAAGGAAGCGGAGCAGATGGCAGCAAAAACCGCAATCCAGCAGCTGAGCAACTGAGCACAATAAAAACAATAGGAAAAGTAAAAAAGGGCTTGACAAAATAGTTAGCATATGCTAATCTATGGGTGGTTAGAGATGAAAGAACAAAAGCTCACCCTCCTCAAACCTCCCTGCTTTCTTCCCCCTGATGTACAAGCTTTTGCATCTCTCTTTCCACCAGAACCCTGTGGGACAGGCATCCCCCACAGGACAGGTCTCAGCCGTAGGCATACATGCGGCTGAGACTTTTATTTTTTAGGTATGTTGACGGTCATTGTGGGACATGGTATAGTGAAGAAGCCATTGCAAGATCGGAAGAAAGAAAAGAGGGATGTTATGCCAAATCGTTGGATGAAGTCCATTTTATTGGTGATTACCTACACGGTACTGTTGGTTTTGGCGATTGTAAAAATTGATGGGATTTTTGGTGTGGCAGGGCAAGTATTGTATAGCTGCCGACCGCTGTTTATTGGGTTTGCCATTGCCTTTGTACTCAACCGTCCTTGTACCTTTTTCTGTAAAAACTATGAACGAAATCTGGGACAGAGGTATCAAAAACTAGGGCGACCTCTGGCGGTGCTGACCTCCTATCTGGTGTTGATTGCTGTTATGGTGGCACTATTTTCGTTTGTACTGCCTCAGGTTGCAGCTAGTATTCAGACACTGGCTTATAGCCTCAATGGCTATATTGCCAATTTACAGCAGATCATCAACAGCATTGCCTCTTATCTGGATTTGGAGGCACTGGACTTATCTGGTCTAAAAACTTTCTTGAATGATTTTCTGAAAAATATGCTGGTTAGCATCACCAGTGCAGCGGGGCATGTGATGAATGTGACAGGAAGTATTTTGTCCATGTTTGTCACCCTTGTGCTTTCCATTGTCTTTTCCATCTATATGCTGGCAGGAAAAGATACCTTGCTCAACCAGGGTAGGATTTTACTTCGGGCTTACCTTCCAAAAAGATATGCAAATACCGTGCTGGGGGTCATCCACCTGACAGCCAATACGTTTTCCAATTTTGTGTCTGGGCAGGTAGTAGAAGCCTGCATTCTTGGGTTTCTCTGTGCCATTGGTACATTTTTCATCCAGCCAGATTATGCACTGCTGATTGGTGTGATTGTAGGGGTGTCTGCATTGATTCCGGTAGCAGGGGCCTATATTGGTGCCATTCTGTCTGCCTTTTTGGTGCTTATGGTATCTCCTGTCAGAGCATTGGTCTTTTTGGTGTTCCTGTCTATTTTACAGCAGATTGAGGGAAATGTGATTTACCCCAGGGTGGTGGGGACTTCCATTGGGCTGCCTGGGATTTGGGTACTGGCAGCGGTGACAGTGGGGGGCGGTCTGTTTGGTTTGCTGGGTGTGCTGCTCAGTGTGCCGGTAGCATCGGTACTATATGCCCTGTTGAAACAGGATGTATGCCGTAGGATTGACCATCCCAAACCTACAAAATAGGGAGAACAAGAATAAAGGATCAGCCTCCACTGCTTGAGTGGAGGCTGATTATACTTTTAAGAGGGCTTCCTCTTGGAGCGGTTGATGGCAGACAGAATGGCACGCAGGGGGGCAAGATTGATGTTGTGGGAGAGCCCTACACCCCAATATTTTTTACCATCTCGCTGGTCTTGCAGTAAAATATAGGCAACACCCTGAGAATCGGAACCATCTGTAATGGCATGGGATTTGTAATCTAAGAAGGTAAAGTGGGACATTTTTTCATCTTTAATGGCATTGAAAAAGGCATCAATAGGACCATTGCCCTCACCAGCAACTTCAAATACTGTGTCTGTGTGTCGCAGGGTTCCACGGAAGGTGACATGGGAGTGCCCATTCTGGTCGGTACTCTCATCAAAGAAATGCTTGATGAGCTGATAGGGGGTTTTTGCCTCAATATATTCCTGTTGGAACAATTCCAGAATGCGTGCTGGGTCGATTTCCTTGCCAACAGCATCGGTTTCTTTCTGAACCACAGCACCAAATTCTGGGTGCATGGACTTGGGCAGGTCGTAACCAAAGTTGTGTTCCATAATATAGGCGGCTCCACCCTTGCCAGACTGGGAGTTGATGCGGATGATTGGCTCATATTCACGCCCCACATCGGCTGGGTCAATAGGCAGGTATGGAATTTCCCAATATTCTGTACCAGATTGTTTCATATACTGGCTGCCCTTGTTGATGGCGTCCTGATGGCTGCCAGAGAAGGCAGTGAAAACCAGTTTTCCGGCATAGGGCTGGCGGTCGCCTACGGGCATTTTGGTGCATCGCTCATACATTTCACGGATATCGTTGATATGGGAGAAATCCAGCTCAGGATTGATGCCCTGTGTCCACATATTCATGGCAAGGGTCACAATATCTACATTGCCTGTCCGTTCCCCGTTTCCAAACAAAGTGGCTTCCACACGGTCGGCACCAGCCAGCAGTCCCATTTCTGCGGTGGCTACACCACAACCACGGTCGTTGTGGGGATGGAGGGAGATAATGGCACAATCACGGCTGGGGAGTTTTTTGCAGAAATATTCCAGCATATCTGCAAACTGGTTGGGCATACAGTTTTCCACGGTGGTGGGCAGATTGAGAATGACTTTCTGTTCTGGGGTTGCATGGAGATGCTCTAATACAGCCTGACAGATTTCAACAGCATAGTCCATTTCTGTTCCCATAAAGGATTCTGGAGAGTATTCAAAACGAAGATTCATACCTTCTGCAATCAGAGGCTGGGACATCTCATAGATAAGGTCTGCTGCATCTGTGGCAATTTTGGTAATGCCATCGGTTTCCATATGGAATACCACTTTGCGCTGTAAAGTGGATGTGGAATTATAGAAGTGTAAAATCACATTTTTGGCTCCACGGATGGCTTCAAATGTCTTTTTGATGAGGTGTTCTCTGGCCTGTACCAGCACTTGGATGGTCACATCCTCTGGAATATGCCCACCTTCAATCAACTCACGGCAGATTTCGTATTCTGTCTCACTGGCAGAGGGAAAACCAATTTCAATTTCTTTGACTCCAATGTCCACAAGAGTATGGAAATACTCCAATTTCTCCTCCAGATTCATGGGATCAATCAGTGCCTGATTGCCGTCACGCAGGTCAACAGAGCACCAGATTGGGGCTTTGGTAATCACATGGTCGGGCCAGGTGCGTCCAATGATTTTCTGGGGTTGAAAGGGAATGTACTTTTGATATCCAGGTTTCATATCATTTCTTCCTCCATATCTTCCTAAATGCTTGGAATGGCTTCTTGCGGGGACGAAAAAACGCCCCCGACTTTGAAAAAAGTCAGGGGCGTAAAACAGTTTACGCGGTACCACCCTGGTTCGATTGTCGGTTGCCCAGACAATCCTCATGACCTCAAACAAGGTCTGCGTCTGTAACGAGACGAACCGTCCCACCCTACTCTATAGGTTCAGGCAGGCTGCTCAGGGACCAGTTATGCACAAGGTATCGCACATCAGCTTCCACCAGCCGCTGACTCTCTGAAGAAAAATACCAAGTCTTTTTTCCCTTCGTTGCATTGTTGCGAGATTTATTTTAACGAGAAATACCACTTTTGTCAAGTAAAAGATGAAAGTGTGAAATTTTGTTTTGGTTTACTGGTCTAAATGCAAAAAAAAAGGAATAAATTAAAATGAATATCACCTGAAGGCAGGGGAAGGGCATGGAACAGTATGTGGCATTGGATGGAGGTGGACAGCTTACCATCAGAGATGAGGGACTGCGGCTGCGTATTCGGGCGACTGCTGCACTGCCGCAAATTGGACTTTACAAGGTTTGGATTTATGGCAGAGGCGAACCTGTGCTTTTGGGAACCATGACACCAGAGGGAAAACAGCTTGTAGTGGAACGAGTATTCACAAGGCAGACACTGCGCCAGCAACACTGTGAACCCATTCAGGGGGGATGGGTTCAGCTTTTCCACAAATTCGCCAAGCAACAGCCATTTCAAACGATGAGGGGCTGGCAGGGAATTTGTCAGGACAGATTGATTCAACAAGGGTTAGAACAACATTGGAAGTGCCTGCTAGAAAAGAGAGAGGGGAACACTATATGGGTGGCTGCGCCCTTCTCACCACAGAGAGAGATTCCCCTCTTGCCACTGATTTGTCTGGCGCAAGTGAAACAAATGGGGCAACAGAGGTATCTTATTTGGAAGTTTGCAGAAGGAAAGCCAGTATTGCCGGATGAGTACGAAAATAAACAGGGATAAACTTCGGCCTATCCATTGAAAAATACCTTAAAATTTCGTATAATGAATGTGACGTAAGAATAGAGAGGAACAAAAACCATGTACCAGATTGATATTATGACCCTCTTTCCGGATGTAGTGGGGGATATGCTCTGTGAGTCCATTTTAGGGCGGGGGCAGGAGCGTGGATATATTCGGATTAACTGCCATCAGATTCGGGATTATACCAAAAATAAACAAAAACAGGTGGATGACTATCCCTACGGGGGCGGCAGAGGTGCCGTGATGCAGGCTGATCCCCTCTACCACTGTTGGAAACATATCTGTGATGAGGTGGGGGAGCGTGTACACACCATCTATCTGTCACCAGCTGGAAAGACTTTTACACAGGAAGATGCAAAACGTCTAAAGGCGGATTATTCCAATCTGATTCTGGTCTGTGGGCATTATGAGGGAGTGGACCAGCGGTTTATTGATGAGTGTGTAGATGAGGAAATTTCCATTGGGGATTTTGTCATGACAGGAGGAGAAATCCCAGCAATGGCAGTGGCAGATGCAGTGTGCCGTCTGGTTCCTGGTGTTCTGTCAGACCCATCCTGTTATGAAAATGAAAGCCATTGGAATGGAATGTTAGAGGCACCACAATATTCAAGACCGGAAGTCTGGCATGACCGTGCTGTTCCTCCTATTTTATTATCCGGGCATCATGCCAATGTGGAGAAGTGGAGACGGAAACAGGGCATTTTAAGGACTTACCAGCGCAGACCAGATTTATATGAAAAGTTGGATCTTTCATCCAAACAGGATCAAAAACTGCTTCATGAGTTAGAGGAGGAGTTGGGAGAGCCTCTGGGTAGGAAACCTGTATAAGTGCCATATACAAAATCAATGAGACTTGGAGATGAACATCATGAGTTTTAGAATTATAGTGGATAGCTGCTGCGATTTGAGCGCTCAAATGAAGAACGATCCCTGTTTTATTAAGGTCCCATTGACCATTCGCTCCAATGGGAGCGTGTTTGTAGATGATGACACCTTTGACCAGGCGGATCTGCTTTGGTCTATGAAGCAGAGTGAAAGTGCTCCATCCACCGCCTGCCCATCTCCCCAAAATTATCTGGATGCCTATCGAAATGGCGCAGAGGATATTTATGTGGTCACACTCTCAGCACTGCTCAGCGGTTCCCATAACTGTGCAGAACAGGCAAGAGTATTACTGGAGGAGGACAATCCAGAACTGAATATACATGTCTTTAACTCCTGTTCTGCATCCTCCGGTGAAGTATTGGTTGCTATGAAAATTCGGGAACTGGCTTCTACTGGGATGCCATTCAAAAAAGTGGTACGAGAGGTAGAACAGTTTATTTTCCAGATGCAGACCATGTTTGTGTTGGATTCCTTGGAAAACCTGCGCAAGAATGGACGGCTCACCAGATTACAGGCAGTTGTAACAGGTGCTTTGAAAATTAAACTGTTGATGGGTGCTACATCAGAAGGGGAAATTTACAAGATTGGTCAGGCATTGTCTATAAAACAGGCACTTAGTAAACTGGTGGATCGGATTGCAGCAGATCCCAACCATGTGGGGCGTACTGTGGCAATCTGTCACTGCAACTGTCTGGACCGGGCATTTTTGGTGAAACAGCAAATTGAGGCAAAATGTCGAGTGGGTCAGATTCATATTCTGGAAGCCGGTGGCATTACATCCGTCTATGCCAACGATGGCGGTGTTGTAGTAGCATACTAACTGGGAGGAAAAAGAGACATGACAAGGGACGAGGCTTGGCAGCTTTTAAAACAGTACAATGAGGAGCCATTTCATTTACAGCATGGTGTGACGGTGGAACAGGTGATGGGCTGGTTTGCACAGGAGCTGGGGTATGGCACAGAACAGGAATTTTGGAGCCTTGTAGGGCTGCTCCATGATATTGACTATGAGAAGTGGCCAGAGGAGCACTGTATCAAAGCACAGGAACTACTCCAACAGGCTGGAGCAGAAGAAAAGCTCATCCGCGCAGTGGTCAGCCATGGCTGGGGACACCACACAGACATTCAGCCAGAGCACGAAATGGAGCGGGTACTGTTTGCAGTGGATGAATTGACTGGCTTAATTGGGGCGGCAGCTCTGATGAGACCCTCAAAATCTGTCTCAGATATGGAATTGAAATCACTGAAAAAGAAGTTTAAAGACAAAAAATTTGCAGCAGGCTGTTCCAGAGAAGTCATTGAAACTGGGGCAAAGCTGTTGGATTGGGACTTAGATACCTTGCTTTCCAAAACGTTGGAAGCCATGCAGGCAAAAGAGCAGAGCATTGCTTCTGCCTTACAGGAAGCATGATAGGGACGGGGCGTGCCCCACTTTTTGAGCCACCTTGAATTTAGAATGAAACTACCAACAGAACGTGGGAACAGAGCCACTTTTTGTTGGTAGTTTTGACTTTTACAGGGATTCTATTGTATGGTGCAGAGGTTACAGCCAGTCTGCAACCACATCAGCAAGACCAGTTGGACCCACACAATGTTCAGACAACAAAGTCAGTAGGGTATGGATTCTTGTAATGTCAGAGGTAATATTTGCAATGGATGCAGTATCCCCGTGCTCTTCTGTTATACGAATTCCATATTGCTCTGTACAGCTTCCAAACAGGTCAGAGAGTTCAATGAGGACAAAGTAATGGAAAATATGTAGGGTCCCCTGTTCATCCAGACAAGAGCGGGTATCTAGCTTTAGTTCTCGCATAAACGTGATCTCCTTCACATGAATTGAACACATTATAGGAGATAGGGACGAAAAAGAAAAGAAAAACCGTTCGACCTGTTTCGACAGATCAGGGAATATCAGGGAAAAAATCAGGGGTATTTTGTCGAACCGTGTCAAAGGGGGACGAAATATCACGAAATATAGGGAAATTTTTGCTTGGAATGGATGAGAATTTGTAAGGAAGCAAGAAGCAATCTGAAATAAGATACAAAAAGGAGGTAAGGTTATGTCTGGAACCTATTGTGGAAAATCCTGTACAGAGTGCACACAGAAAGAGGTGCTAAGCTGCCCTGGCTGTAAAGTTGGACCTGGTCGGACATTTGGCGGGGACTGTGAACTGGCTCAATGCTGCCAGAAAAAGGGGCATGAAAGCTGTGAGACCTGTAGTTTTAAGGAAAATTGTGGTATTTTGCGGATGTGCCACCAACAGCCGGAAATCAGAAAGAAAAAAATGGAACTGCAACAGAACAGAAGTCAGGAAATGATAGAAAAAGCCCCCTTTTTGGGAAAATGGTTGTGGATTTTGTTCTGGATGTTTGTCCCCTCTGCCATTGCAAGTATTCTGAGTAATGAAAATATAGCTGGTTTTGCACCAGGGATCTATTTGTTCGGGGAGGTTTTGGCTGCTATTAGTGCCCTTGCATATGGTCTTGTTTTACTAAAACTGTCTTCACAAGAAAGACAATACCGCACGGCTGGTTTCTGTTCCGTTGTATCCTCAGTTTTGAGTATTTTAGTTATGATTATTGTTAGCGTGACAGAAACCCTGATATTGCCTTTGAGCGTTACCATCCCGCTCTTGGTCATTGCACTGATTGGGCAATATTTTGAGTTCAATGCACATGCTACAACGCTCTACCAATACAGAGTAGACTATGAGCAGGCGGAAAAGTGGAAAATCCTTTGGAAGTGGAATATTGGCTGTATGATTGCGTTAATTTGTAGTATTTTGGTTGTGCTAATCCTTCCAATTCTTGGTCTTTTGGCTTTGTTTGTGGTAGCAATTGCAACCATAGTAGTTGGGATTATGAAACTGGTTTATCTATATAAGACTGCAATGATTTTCCGTGGGCTGGCACTTGATTGTGACAGATAGACAGAATCGTGTAGAAAACAAGACGGTGCGTTCTCATAGAGAACGCACCGTTGTATTTTTTGGAAGTTCAATGCACTCGAAGGCGTTTGACCAAATCCTCCGTTGGTGTAACCCAGGCGGTTTCATAGGTGGTATAGATAACCATACCAGGGCGGGCACCATTGGGCTTTTTTACATATCGAACCGGGGTATAGTCCACCGGAATTTTGCCAGAACCACGTCCCTGAGAAAACCATGCAGCCAGACAGGCGGCTTCCTGAAGGCTTTGGACATCAGGGTCTGTTCCATCCGTCCAGAGAATGACATGGGAGCCATGAATTTTTTGTGTGTGAAACCAGATGTCATATTTAGATGCCTGTTTACAGGTCAAAAGGTCGTTTTGTGTGTTGTTCTTTCCAACAGAAATTCGTAATCCAGCAGTGGAGCGAAATTCCATGGGTTTGGAGACAACCCGCTTTTCTCGTCCTTTTGCCTTGCTCTGTCTGCGTAAATAGCCTGTATCGGTCAATTCCTGCCGGATTTCCTGTAAATCCTTTTCCCCTTCTGCCAAAGTGATGGATTCCAAAACACTGTTTAAATACTCCAGTTCTCTACGCCCTTTTTCTAACTGCTGTGTCAGCATAGTTTCAGCCGTTTTGGCACGGTTATAATCCTTGTAATACTTTGCTGCATTTTGTTGGGGTGTCAGAAGGGGGTCTAGGGAAATATCAATTTCCTTGCCCTCTGGGTCATAGAAATCTACTGTATGGAAGGTACACATCCCACGCTTGAGCTGATAGAAATTGGAGGTAATGATGTCACCTAACTCCCTCAGCCGGTCACGGTTTTGGGTGGCAGCCAGTTCTTTTTCCTGGTTGGCAATTTTGCGTGCAGTCCGGTCTCTTGCAGTGGTCACAGAGCGAATTAAGTCCTGCCCCTTCTGTTTGGCACGCTCTAGCTGTTCCCGCTGTTCATAAAACCGGTCAAGGAGAGAAGAAAAATCTGGATAGGTTTCAGTGGTTACCTTTTGACCATATTGATGGATGGGGAAAAAGGTGAAATCGTAGGGAGCCCCCTCACGCAGTAATAGGGTAGGGGTGACATGGTGGTTAGAAACATTGTGAAGCAATGCCTCCAGAGAAGATAGCAGCCGCTGTCTGCCCTCTGAACTGAGTAGATGGAGACGAATATCAGTGGCACCGCCAGCCTGAAAGGCAAGTTCACGGCAAATCAGCGGAGATAGACCGCCAAAGGTATCCAGTAACCATTGATCAATCTGTACTTCCTCGGGAGCGGCATCCAAAAGTGCCTGAAGCTGTTGGGAAGACTGTGTGAATGGGTTCTGTTTTTCCTGTTGTGGCGGCAGGTGATAAAACAATCCAGGCAGCAGGGTGCGCTGTGGGTTGGAAGAGCCAAGGTTGGATTCCACCCGTCGCAAACAGTCTAAAATTCGGTTGTGCTCATCCAATAAAAGTAAATTGGAGCGCCGCCCAATGGCTTCTAGTACCAGTGTCCGGTTCACCCGGTCCCCCAGTTCGTTGAGCGTTTCCAGTTCAAAAGAGACCACACGTTCTAGAGGGGGCTGTGAAACAGAGAGAATTTTGCCTCCTGATAAATGCTTACGTAGAAGCATACAGAACATGGGAGGAGTATCTGGGTTTTCACGGGTCAACTGTGTAAGTTGGGCACGAGGGTGATTGGGATTGGCTGAGAGCAACAATTTCACAGAACCTTTGGTGGGACTGCGCAGAGCCAGCACGATTTCATCTCGTGCTGGCTGATAGATTTTATCAATTTTTGTATTGGTAACCGTCTGGCTTAATTCATGTACAAGCCCAGACAAACAAAGTGCATCAAGTGGCATAGCAATACCTCATGGATTAGAATTCATTAGAAAAGAAAATAGTTCATTCAGACGCTGGGTGCGTCCCTGCAAATAGAGCCATCCCCAGAGGGCTTCAAAACCAGTAGCCGCCTGATATTGACTACGGGTGGCAGCTTTGGGGACAGAGTGGGGAGCGGTATTGCGTCCCCTGCGATAGACGTCCTGTTCTTCTTCAGAAAGCAAAGGGAGCAGACGTTCCACAGCCGCCGCTTGGGCAGGGGCAGAGACATAGGAGACTGTGGTGCGGTGTAAGTCTTTTGGGCGTGTCTTTCCCTGTAGGCACAGCCAGGAACGAACCATCACTTCATATACACTGTCCCCTAAATGGGCAAGCCCTAAACTGCTCATATTGAGAAGGGACTCTCGATCCATTGATAAGTGAAAATAATCCATAAAAACCTCTTAGTTGTTTTCATCTGTGGGCATTTGACTGAGTAAATGATAAAGGTCACAGGTTTCCATTGGAGGGTAGTGAAAATGCCCTTGCACCAGGTCACAGCCAGATTCCTCAATCATCATATGTTCATCAAATGTTTCCACCCCTTCCATGCAGACCCGCTTTCCAAATTTGTGGCAGGCATAGACAATGGTGGAAATAAAATTCTTTTTTTCCTCAGAGTCAGACATCCCCATCAAAAGGGTGCGATCCAGTTTAATAATGCTGGAGGGGTATTTGAGAAGTAAGCCAAGGGAGGAATAACCATTCCCAAAGTCGTCCAGTGCCACCCGGATACCCAACATGCTGCATTCACTGACAAAGTATTGCAACATATGGGGATCTTCCTTGTAGTGGGTTTCTGTCAGTTCTGCTACCAGATGGGAGCCATCCACCCCGTATTTTTCCAAAGTTTCACTCATAAACTCAGTAAATTCATTGTCCATAATTTGGAAGTAACTTACATTGAAGCTTAAAAACATATCAGGCATGTAGGAGATCAGACGTCCCACACTGCGTACAGTCTGTTCAAACACCCACTTATCCACAGGGCGAATGGCATTTCCTTTTTCCAACAGAGGAACGAAGGTGCCAGGAGAGATATCCTTGCCCTGGTACCGCCAGCGCAACAGTACCTCACCACCGACAGGCATACCACTTTTGATATCCACAATGGGTTGGATTACAATACGGAAATGACGCATACCTTCAAAGACATCCTGATTCAAGGCAAGCGATAATTCTGCGGTATATTTGAGTTGGTCAACATGGTAGGGGGAGTAGATGAGGTATGGCTCATCCAGGGATTCCTTGGCGGCAGAAATCAATAAAATCGCGTGCTCTATAATGCTTTGGGCAGTATCCACTGCATTGGGAAAGGAGAGCACACCAAAAGAGCAGGGATGATGGACAGGGATTTCATTGATATGGTATTCCTGTTCAACCACTGAGCGGATGTCTTCCATGCATTGCTGACAGGATTCAAAATCGTTGTCAGGGAGGATGGTCATAAAGCGTACCCCATCTAACCGATAGAAGGGGAAGGTGAAATGCCGCGTCAAACGGGAAGAGATGGACTGCAAAAGCAGATTCCCCAAGTAGCATCCCTTTGTTTTGTTGATTTCGGTAAAACTGTTTAAACTAAATACAATCAGGATGGATTCCTGATCCTGTTCCTGTAATTCCATCAGTTTGCTCAATGCCGCATGTTCCCCAAAGAAATTGGTAACAGGGTCCACGGTGAAGGCATCGTTTTGTGCTGTGATACTGCCAGAGAAAAACAGGGGTATGCTGTGGTCATCATTCCATTCGACGATTCCACAGGAGTGAACCCAGTAGGTGCGCCCCTCTACATCCTGGACTTGATAGCGCAAGTCATGCGTGGTACGGTGTTCTTGCATGATTTGCGAGATATCCTGACGGAACAGTGCACGATGTGCATCTGTTGCAATCCTTTTTTCCCATTCTGTTGGGAAACTGGAGATTGTGTTGTCAGAAAAACCGAAGGTGTCGCGCAGATTATCGGAAATATAGTAATGATTGGTTTTCAAGTCTCCAAAGAAAATAAAATGGAATGGGTCAGAAAGTGTGATGGAGCGAAAAATCGTTTCAGGGTTGTAGTAATTGTTATGAAGATAGCCCCAAAAGGCTGAAGTGTTGTTGGAGTGGTTATTGAGATGGGCTTTTTTGTGGGCAGTTCGCAGGGTTTGAACAATGCTATGACTGAGGTAGTAATCCTGTTTATCTTCATACATCACCCGATCTGCAAGGCTGATGAGCTTTTCAATTAGCATAGGATGTTGGTCAGACCAGGTGTAGCCCACTGCGATGTGGTTATCCTCCTGTGCAATGGCAGCTTTTAATTTTTGTACCTTGTCCAATAAAATATCTTCTGGAATGTTTGGGCAAATGACGATAAATTCATCACCACCGATTCGGTAGACATCCCCATAACTGACCACATTTTGAATCAGCCGACAGCAGTGGAGGATCAATGTATCCCCGGCTGCATGTCCAAGGGTATCATTGATGTATTTGATGCCAGATATATTGCAATAAATGATACCAATACAGGATAGGGACATATCAATGGTGTAAAAATCGGAAAGGGCATTCCGGTTGTAAACGCCAGTAAGGGGGTCATGAACACTCAATTCATTGAGACGGCAAAGCAGGTCACGCTGCTTCAATAAGGAGGAAACAAAGTAGCCAAGTGCCTGAAAGAGGGAGTGTAGTATAGATAACTTGCTGGGGTCAGGGTTGTCTACGCCCAAAAATCCAGTAATGTCATGTCCAGAATGGATGGGTCCTGCGATCATAGAGTGGATGTTTTGCGGTTTTAGCATGGCATAGACCAGAGGTTGTTCCATCCGTATGGTTTCAATGTCATCAATGACCACCATTTCGTTTTCATCAAACAGTTCAAACCACCACTGTACCGTTTCAAAAGGTTCATTTTGAAGCAGTTCTTTTTGTGGGATGACACCAGGGGAACACCATTCATAGGTGTTGTCCACTCCATTGATGGAGTTCATCTCAAAGATATAAACCCGGTCACAGGAAAAGTGCTCCCCAATAAAAGTCAGAAGCCGTTCCAGTCCTTCCTGAGCGGAGGTAGTAGAGAAGATGGATTGCAGACATGAACAAATGAGTGTTTCATCGCCATAGCTGGGGGTAACATCAGAGGGGGGGAGTACCTGATCCAGACAGATGACAACTTCCAAAAGGTAGTATTTGCCATTGTGTAGAATCAAGCCACCTTTTATCATATAGTGATGGGTCCCATAGGAAAAGATAGGATGCTGGGTTTGAATGCAGTTGGGGTTTTGTGAGGGAGAGGTGCACAGCCCGCATGTGGGACAGGTGCGATGGAATAACGCACAACAGGATCGCCCTTGGTAATCCTGTTCGGATTGAAAACCCAGAGCATCACGGAGCTTGGCATTGATATAGATGACTTCCCTGGTGTCTGTATCCACCACATACGCCATTTCATCCAAAGATTCAAGTAAATCCCATTGAACTTCCATCATATACATCGCCTCTTTCTAAGGATTTGCTTGCAAACAGAGGATGCAGGCAAAATCCATTTTTACAGCACAAAAATGAAATAGACAGTCCCCTTTCCTGTCTATCATATAAGGATTTTTTGGTTGCGTCAAGTGATATTCCAGATAAATGACTGTTAAAAAGCAGAGGAGGGCAACCAAAAAAACAAAGAAAAGACGGTAGAAAGTCTATCTTTTTTGCTTTCTACCGTCTATTTTCACCTTTTTCTAAATGTTTCAAATGGGCAGGGAAGAACAGCACTGCCCCAATGGATTAGAGAAGGATAATACCAGCAGCGTCACAGGTTGCAAGTGTTTCCTCATCCCAGAGAGAAACCTGTACCTCACCAATATGAGCTTTGCCAAGGAGCAACATGGACACACGGGATTGACCAATGCCACCCCCCATAGTTTGAGGAAGCTGTCCATTGAGCAACATTTTGTGGAAGGGGAATTCACGACGGTCATCACAGCCAGCAATGGTAAGCTGGGCATCCAACACCTCTGGGCTGACTCGAATTCCCATAGAGGATAACTCCAGAGCCTGTCCATTGATGCTGTCCCAACAGAGTAAATCACCATTCAGATTCCAGTCATCATAGTCAGGAGCACGACCGTCATGGGGTGTACCAGACTTGAGCTTTCCACCAATACCAATTAGAAATGTGACAGGATGCTCCTTTACAAAGCAATTTTCTCTCTCCTTTGGAGTGAGAGCTGGATAGAGGTCCTCTAATTCCTGGGTGGTGACAAAGGAGATGGACTCAGACAATTCAGGCAGGATATTTAGTTGAGGGAACTGAGCACGCAGTACCAGTTGTGTCTCATGCAGAGCATGGACAATACGTGTGACAGTCTCCTTTAAATAGTCCAAGGTGCGATCCTCTGGGCGAATGATTTTTTCCCAGTCCCACTGGTCTACATAGGCAGAGTGTAAGTTGTCCAGGTCCTCATCCCGGCGGATGGCATTCATATTGGTGTAAAGACCTTCATCAGAATGGAACTGGTAGCGTTTGAGAGCTAGGCGTTTCCATTTTGCAAGGGAGTGCACCACAACAGCGGTATCAGACACATTACGAATATCAAAAGCAACAGGTCGCTCCACACCATTCAGGTCATCGTTGAGTCCTGTAGAGGAGCCTACAAAAAGAGGGGCAGACACACGATGCAAATTGAGGGCATTTCCCAATTTTTCTTCAAATACACGGCGCAAAAGACCAATCGCCTTTTGAGTTTCGTAAATGTTGAGCAGGGGAGAATAACCCTGTGGAATACGGGAACGATCCATAATTGACACAACTCCTTTTTGGTTGAATGGCTTTTTTGAGCCAACATAAAACATAGTCACCATTATAATATAAATCGGAAAAAAGGAAAAGGGGTTTTAGTTTGGAGTTCTGTACAAATATCGGGGTATGGGACAATCAAAACTGGGAAATGTTATGGAAATTTGTCATGTAATTGACACAAATTTTTCTTGACAAAAAAATTGGACACCAGTATAATGAACAATGTTCATGTTGAGGTGATGATATGAATACTGTTGTTACATCAAAAGAAGAAATCTTGAGGGTAAGTCGAGCACTGATTCAAGAACAAGGTTGGGCAGCGCTCAATATTCGTTCTGTTGCGGCTGCTTGTGGTGTTTCCGTTGGTTCTATTTATAACTATTTTAACTCAAAAGCAGAGTTGCTGGGGGAAACAGTAGAAAGTATCTGGCAGGAGATTTTTCATCAGCCAGACAATAAAACTCCAGTTCTGGATATTCAAGTTTGGATTACATCTCTGTATCAACACATGGAAGAAGGGAACAGACAATACCCAGACTTTTTTTCTTTCCATTCTTTTGGGTTTGTAGGGGAGGATAAGTCAGATGGCAGACGGCGTATGCAGCAGGCATGGCAACATATTTTAGATGGACTGTGTTTTGTATTAAAACATGACCCCAAGGTTCGGTCAGATGCCTTTACAGACCAATTTACACCAGAACAGTTTGCAGATATGTTATTTTCTTTGATGTTATCTGCCATGTTACGGCAAAATTACTGCCCAGATACCATTTTGGAGATGGTACGCAGAACCATTTATGAAACAAAAAAATTCCCATAGACAAGTGGGGATTTTTTCTTCATAAAAATGAACAATGTTCATAATAGGGAGGAGATGGAATATGACAGTCAAACGTAATACCCTGCTTTTGTTGGCATGTTTGGTATGGAGTGTGGCAGGATGGAATGTCTTACGGATTGGATGGATGGCATATGCACCCTATCGTTCAGTGGGAAATTTTTTGTTGTCTATTTTGGTTTTTTCTATGTTTCAGGTATTTGTCTTTGGAAAACTGGTGCGTAAACATACCACAAGAATTTGCGCCTACACAGAAGAACGAAAATGTTTTCTCTGCTTTTTTGATTCAAAATCCTTTGTCATTATGGCAATTATGATGACAGGTGGGGTTCTGATCCGGGTTTATCATTGGATGCCAGAGCAGTGGATTGCAGTGTTTTATTCTGGGCTGGGTGCGTCATTGCTGTTAGCAGGTATTTTGTTTGGGTTGCATTATTTAAAGGTGGTTTCCAACCAAAAGAAGGAAACTGAAATCAAAGGAAATGAGGGGTAAATGATGCAGGCAATGATGGAACCGATTTTTGATGTGGCATATCTGATTTTGGTGATTACCATTGGCGTACTGATGGTGAGGAGAAGCCATGGAAATCGCCAATTTCAGCTGTTTGGGTGGATGGCAGTTGTGCTGGGAAGTGGAGATGCCTTTCACCTAGTCCCACGCATTTTGGCTCTATGTACCACTGGAATGGAACAGTACACATTGCCCCTGGGAATTGGAAAATGGGTCACATCCATTACAATGACCATATTCTATGTGATGTTGTACCATGTCTGGCGTCAACGGTATCAAGTTTCTGGGCAGAAGGGGCTGACTGCAACGGTCTATGGATTGGCAGTTCTGCGCATTGTGTTGTGTATGATGCCACAAAACCAGTGGCTTCGGGTGGATGCCCCACTCTCATGGGGGATTTATCGCAACATTCCTTTCCTTTTGCTTGGATTGTTGGTGATTGTCCTGTTTTACCACAGTACAGCAAGGCATCAGGACAGAGCATTTCGTTGGATGTGGTTGACCATTGTACTCAGTTTTGCTTTTTATATTCCTGTTGTACTGTGGTCGGATACCATTCCTACCATTGGAATGTTGATGATTCCAAAGACCTGTGCATATGTCTGGAGTATACTCATTGGGTACTTTGCCATGAAGAAAGAGTGCCTATAAAAACAAAATAAAATAGGATACAGGGACAGGCGATGAGATAGAGATACAAAATCTCGCCTGTCCCTGTTGTTTCATTCAGGGTTTTTGTGTGGTTGTGTTTGGTTCAGACTGAGCGGAACACAGTGCCTGTACCATGGGAGTGAGAGAATAAATGGTCTGGGGACGTCCTTTGGTCATAGTGGGCTTTTGCCCAATAGAATAGGCCAGATTTGCCTGTACCAGATGGGCTAGATAGCGGTTGGCAGTGCGCAGAGACAGCCCTAACCGCTCAATCAGTTCCTGGGATGTGAGGGAATCACTCCCTGTTGCCGATATGACGGAATAGATGTGGGAAATGGTTTCAGGTGAGAGCTTTGCCTGTTCCGCAGTGGCGAGAAGGGACTGTTTGGTAATACCAAAGGGAAGGGCGGTTGCTTTTTGTTGTATTCCAGATGGAAGCTGGTTTAGATGACCACTGTCATCTAAATGGACTGAGAGGTTGGAAAGCTTTAGATTGAGGGCACAGGTCACAGCTTCCATGGCGTTCTGTTTTGCTTTGAAAAAGGTTTGCCCGGTTCCATAGCCTACTGCCTGACAGAGCTGTCCCACCAGAGGCAAATTGGTTCTGAGGGGGCAGACTGTGAAATGGTTCGTCATGGTTTCCAGTGTATTGAAGTCAGTATAGAGTTCAAAATAGTGACTTCCCTGTTTGATAGAGGCATCATACTGCCTTTGACGCAAAAAGTCCAGTAAACTGATATGGAATTCCGAGAGTCGTAATTCATATTGAGTGTCCCTGCTGTTGGTATGTGTGAGAGACAAGTGAATCACTGCTGGACTGCTACGTTCCGCCTGTAACAGGTTTGCCTCTTGACACAGATGGTCCATCACACGGTGGTATTCACTCTCACTTGGGTAGAGGTAGTGGCAGTCAATGGACCAATCAGCCATTCCTACCACACAACTGTAAAAGTAGGTCAATACATAATCCAGCTGCCCAGCTTGGTATAGGTTGCGATACCCCTCTAAAATTTGGGCTTCTTCTGTCTCTAGTTCATGTTGGCTGAGTGAACACAGATGTTGTTCAAACAGTCTCACATATTGGGGCATATCATCATCTTTCAACACCTGTTGTAGAGAGACACCAGCAGGCAAAAAGTCAGTACCCACCCGTGACAGCTCCAGATGCTGACGTTGTACACTCTCCCGTAAAATAATACGGTATGTATTTTCAATATCAAAATGAAAGTAGGATAAAATGGGTCCATTTGGAATCTTCAACTGTTGAAGATAGGTGTGTGGAACCAGACCACTGGTGACAACACCATCTACCTGTCCAATCAAAGAGAGATATAATTGCTGTAATTCCGTCAATGTCTCATAACAATGGTATGAGACAACATAGTGCCCAGTATTTTTAGGGAAATTTTGCTCACAGTAATGAGCAAGATGAGATTTTACCAAAAGAGCAATGTGGATTGCCATGAGCTGCCTCCTGATTGCCCCACAAAATGAGTTCCGTTTGTAAGAAATGAAAAAAGATTGTTTTTGTGGGGAATGACACGAAAATTCTGTGATACCAATCATAATCTCTTTAGAATGTCATGTCAACAAGAAATGGAACAGGACAAGTTGGAATCAGGAGGGTTGTTTTTTTGTACAATATTCCAACTTGTACATAGATAAAAATTGTGTTAGCATCCAATTAAAGAATATTCTTTAAACTATTCTTAAAATAAAAATGGGAGACAGCACACAGCCAACTCTGCAAAGAGTATCTCCAGATAGGAGCCAGAGACATGTTACAACAGTTAAAACAAGAGCGTGTATTTGCCCACTTTTTTGAGATTTGCCGCTACCCCCATCCAAGCCACCATGAACAGGAGTTGAGTTGCTATCTCTATGACTGGGCAAAAAAGCTGGGGTTAGAGGTCTATCAGGATGAGGCGTGGAACCTGATTATAAAGAAACCTGCAAGCCCAGGGTATGAAACCCATCCCACTGTTCTGTTACAGGCACATATTGATATGGTGTGCCAAAAAGAGGAACATGTCCAGCATGATTTTCTGCGGGACCCGATTCCAGTTCAGGTAGATGGGGATTGGATCAGTACAGGAAATAAAACCACATTGGGGGCAGACAATGGAATAGGGGTAGCCTATATCATGGCAGTGCTGGAGGATCAGAGTCTAAAGCACCCACCCATTGAGGCGGTTCTCACAACGGCTGAGGAAGATGATTTTAGTGGTGCTATTGCCGTGGATGGCAGCTTACTCCATGCAAAGCATATCATCAATTTAGATTTTGCGGAGGAAGATGCCATACTGTGTGGCAGCAGTGGCGGAAATGGATGTGAAATCACCCTGCCTGTTGTATGGGAGAAACCAGATAACACCTTGCGTTGGTACTGCATCTGTCTGAAAGGATTGCCGGGAGGGCATTCGGGTGAGGATATTCATAGAGGTCGGGGCAGTGCAGCCACCTTGATGACGGAGATACTCCAGCATCTATATGAAACGATGGAAAAAATACAGTTGGCTGGTCTGCGGTGTGGGAATTTCCGTCTGGCCATTCCAAGAGATGGAGAAATTTTGGTAGGTGTCCCACATCCAGAACAGTTGCAAACCGTTGTTTCACAACTGGAACAGGACTATCAGGCACAATATCACAAAGTAGCTCCTTCATTGACACTGAGTATGGAAGAAGCAGCCTCCCCATTACAGGTAGTACATGAGGAGACATTGGAAAAAATACTGTGTCTTTTGCACCTTTGCCCCAATGGAATGTTTCAGATGAACAGTCAAATGCCCCATGTGGTAGAAAGTTCAGACAATTTGGGAGAGGTCAGACTGGAGGAGCAGGTAC
>CALWON010000014.1 GCA_944383165.1 uncultured Oscillospiraceae bacterium | reverse complement strand
GGACCTGAGGCAGGACATAGCGCAGGTTTTCAGCATACAGACCATTGTGGGACAATAGATTGTATTCCTCACGGTTGATGGCGTAGTTCAGAGCCAGACGGAAGTTTTTGTTGGCAAGATATTCGTTGTTGTGGTTGAGTGCAGCATAGTCGTTGGAACCATCGTAGTAGGAGAGGGTTTGACCCTCATACTGAGGAGCCAAATCAGAGGGTACCTCTGCCAAATCCAGATCGCCAGCATTGAACATAGACACAGCAGTGGTGCCATCCGCAACTGTCAGCACCTCAACCCCATCCAATTTGATGCTGTCTGCATCGTAGTAGTTGGGATTCTTTTCCATAACCAGACGACCTTCGCCAAACTGGGTGACCACAAAGGGACCATTGTATACCTGCTTGTCTGCACCGCCGCCAAATTCGCCACCGAACTGCTCTACAATATCCTGACGCACAGGCATAAACTGGCTCATACTCAGCATACTCAGGAAGTAATCAGCGGGGTACTCTAACGTAATTTCCAGTGTGTAGTCATCAATGGCTTTGACACCCAGCTCGTCTACAGGTACTTCACCTGCGGTGACAGCAGCACCATTTTTGAATACAACGCCCAGATAGCTCATGGAGCAGGCAGCAGCAGGGTCACAAAGCCGCTTCATACCATACTCAAAGTCCTGAGCTTTGACAGGCTCCCCGTCACTCCACTTGGCATCCTGACGCAGCGTAAATGTGTATACCAGTCCATCTTCGCTGACAGTATGACTTTCAGCGACGGCGGGCTGCAAATTGCCCTGAACATTGCGGTAAAGACCATCATAAACATGATAACCAATGGTTGCATCAGGAACAGCATTGATTTTATTGGGGTCAATGGTTGCAATGTCAGCCTTATTGGAGTAACGGAAGATCTTTTCGCCAGATACAGTCTGTGCAGTGCTGCCGCTGGTGGATGCAGAAGTGTTTCCGCTGTCCTCCACAGTGGTGTTGGGGGTGGAGCACCCTACCACACTCAGGGATAGAAGGGTCGCCAGACCCAGTGCCATGAATCTCTTGTGTTTCATTTCTTCTCCTCCTTGATTAAAGTTCAATCAGGTCTTTTGTAGCACTTATCAGGTTTTTATGTCCCGTTTCGGTAATGAGAATCTGGTCTTCAATGCGAATCCCACCCCAACCAGGGATATAAATGCCTGGTTCTACCGTCATTACATTCCCAGCATGAATGATATCATTGGATCTGGGACTCATGAAAGGAAGTTCGTGGACAAACATACCCACACCATGACCGATACCAGTGTAATGGTAGGGAAAATAGCTGGTATCGCGGATGGCCTTTGTGGATACCTCATAGGCATCACGGGCAGAGACGCCATCTTTCAAAAATGCCTCCACATCTGCCACCATCTGCTGTTCCAGTGCATACACTTCACGCTGTTTCTCTGTAGCACGCCCAACCACAACGGTTCGGGTCATGTCAGACAGATAACCATGATACTGACAGCCATAGTCCATCAGAACCAGGTCCCCGTATTCAATGGCTTTTTGGGAGGGGATACCGTGCAACAGGGAGGTGCGTGCACCAGAAATGAGAATATTGCCGTAGGGCTGTGTATCTGCCCCCTCCTGCACCATAAAAAGACTGAGCTTGGCAGCCAGTTCCTTTTCCGTAACCCCCACACGAATTTCTTTTAAAATACGCTCAAAGGCACGGGATGCAATATCACAGGCAATAGTCAAACAGTGAATTTCTTCTGGTCGTTTGACAGAACGGAACTGTTCAATGATTCCATCCGCAGGCACAAGTTCCACTTCCAATTTTTCTTGGAAACCGTGGAACTGTTCCACAGTCAGATGGGAAGCCTCATACCCAATGGCTTTGATTCCATGCTTTTTGGCTGCAAACGATACCGCACCAGCAAGGGAGCCATAGTCATCCCGCCAGTTGAGAATGGTGTAGTCGGGGCATTCATAGGATACCTGCTCTGTGTACCGTGGGTCTGTGATAAAAAACTTCTCATATGGTGTAACAAAGAGCCAGGAATCCTCACCAGTGTAGTGGCTGACATACTTCACATTCACAGGGCGGCTAATGAACATGCCCCCTAGATGTTGTTGCTCCAGATAGGTGAAAAGCTGTTCCATTGTTACCTCCCAGCCATGAAGGCTTCAATGTCCTCAATGGTTCTGGGAATGGAGGCTGTCAGATTTTCACAGCCATCTTCTGTCACCAGACAGTTATCTTCCAGACGGAAACCGATACCCCATTCCTCACAATAGATGCCAATATCCACACAGAACACCATACCAGGCTGGATGATGTCTGCCTCTACCATATCATGGGTATCCCATCCAACATGGTGGGCACCACCATGCCAGATATACTTGCCCACATCCTCATAGCGTTCACACAGACCAATGGCTTTGAGCTGTTCAAAGTTATATTCACGGGCAAGACGGTCTACATCTGCCATTTTCATACCGGGACGGATAATGGAAAACATATGCTCAGAGGTGCGGTAAGCGCAGGTGTACAGCAGCCTCTGTTTTTCAGAAAAGACTCCATTGCATGGCCAGCCACGGGAGACATCATTGAAGAGATGGTCGTATTGGGCACCTACATCGTTGAGAATCATATCCCCGTCTTTTGCCTGCCCAGTGTAATCATAGTAATGAATACAGAAATTGTTGTTTCCAGCAGAAACAATACTGGGGAAGGCAGGGGAGAGGCAGCCACGCTGGGCAAGGGCGTAGTCAAATTCTGCCTTGTACTGATACTCATACATGCCAGGACGGGAAGCACGCATCATGGCGAGGATACCGTCCCGTGTGATGGTTACAGCCTGCCGAATGGCTTCAATTTCACATGGCTGTTTGATGGTACGCTGCTTTCTCAGTTGACGGGACACATTTACAAGCTGAATGGCAGGGTGTTCTTGCTGTAACTTGTGTGCCATACGCACCCCTTCGCTGTTCCTGTCCTCTGGAGCATTTTTGTACAGATCCAAGGCTACATGGAGATAACGACCCGTTTTCAACAGGTTGTGCAGGGTGGTCTCAAATTGAGGAAGGTATGCAATGGTTTCAATGCCAGAGCAGGTCTTTGCTTCCGCTTCCTTCATACGCACACCGTTCCAACGTTCCGCTAAAGCATCAGGTGGCAGGATAAACAGTGTTTCCTGCACCAGGTCGGCCTCCTTCACAGCCAGCAAAACGAAATCTTCCCGATCAATACCGGTTAAATACAAAAAATTGCGGTCTGCATAGAATGGGTAGTTCTCATCGGCGGTTTTCCGAATGGAGTGCCCAGAAAACAGAAGCAGTACAGTATTGGCAGGGAGACTTTCGTAAAGTCGTTGACGGTTCAGACGGTGAAATTCTGCATCCATAAAAATACATCTCCTCAACAAACAATCAGAATTATGTCATATAATACATGTTTTATATTTTATGTATGATATTTCATTCAATGATAATTGAGATAGGAGGATTATACTATAGCAAAAGCAAAATGACAAGTTCTTTTGTAGCATCGAGTCAGGAAAATAAAATCAAATGTCCATGCAAGGCGGATTTTTGTAAAAATAATGCCTGGAGAAAATGGTTGAAAATAGGAAAATAGGAAATAAATTTAAAAGAATTGTATGAAAAAACAAAATAATACAAAGAGAACCAGGAGAAACACCAAATATATCACAAAATTAAATGTATACAATAGAAAGACACTTGTGTAGTTAATAAATACAAATAGATATTGTTAAAATACAATATATATTCAAGAAATACCAAAAAATGGGCAGAGTAAAACTCTGCCCATTATCAAAAGATAATATAGTCAGCGGAGGCATACCCGGTTTGTGGAAGCCCTTGATCATCCACAAACAGGATTTGATACCAGCCAACAGTGTCTGTATTGCAAACAATGACTCGGCGGCCAGTTGGGATACGGGACACAATATCGTTGGATTGGCTGGGACCGGAACGGACATTTAAGCTCGGTTCAGCGGTGACAGTACCCACCAGTTTTGCTGGGTTGCAGTAGATAGTGGCTTCTACAGATTGTGTACCACAGGTGGCTGTAATGGTTGCAACAGCGGTACCTGTGCCAGTAAATACATTGGTGACTGTGCCCTGAGGGGAGACTGTGGCGATGGTTGGATCGCTGGATTTCCACACCACTGGAGTGGAGCTGTCGTTGTTTTCAACGGAGAGGGTAAGGGAAGCAGCAGAATCCAACTGTGCTTCTGTTTGACTGATGATGAGAATACCATCAGAATCAGGATTTTCCTCGGGCTGGGGTTGGGGTTCTGGTTGTGGCTCAGGCTGAGGTTCCGGTTCAGGCTCAGGCAGAGGTTCTGTGGGTTCTGTCTCTTCAAAGGTGAGGAGACGATAGAGTACAGCCACCATTTCTGCTCTTGTCATATTCCCTTTTGGGTTGATGCCAGAGCCAGAGCCACTGGCGAATCCTTTGGCAACCATAGCAGCAATGTGGGGTTTTGCATAGTCGGCAATGGAATTTGCATCTGAGAACTGATCCAGAATAGAATCTGTGGAACTGGGTTCAGAAATACCCAACAATGCCATCATGTGGTGCAGAATGGTGAAGGCCTGCTCTCTGGTAATCAGAGCAGTAGGGGCAAACATGCCTTCAGACACGCCGGACACCAGACCCATAGAGTTTGCCCAAGTAATGGCAGTTGCATAGTAATCTGTGGGTTGTACATCCGTGAAGGTATTACTGGAATTGACAGCCGGCTTCCCCATTGCATTGTAGAGCATCAGGACAAAGTCACCACGGCGGATGGACAGGTCCCGACCAAATTCTGTGTTGGAAATACCACTGACAATCCCGTTTTGATAGCAGTAGGAGACAGCGGGATAAGCCCAATGGTCAGGGGTTACATCGGTGTGAACCTGTGACAATGTGACAGGGACGGTTTTGGAGAGACTACCAGATGTGGCTGTGATGGTTCCTGTTAACGCTGCCCCTGATGGGGTAAACAGACCATTTTCTGTAATGGTGCCAATGACACCATCGGTACTCCACGTGACACCCAGTTGGTTGGATTGGTTGTGCAATGCAGGTTTCCCCCAGTAAGAACCAGTTGCAGTCAGCTGTACTGGGTCAAGGGTATCTAAAGATAACGAGTAGGAGGCAGAACCATTGACAATCAAGTCGGTCAAAGAGGGGACAATTTGGATTTGTGCTGTGCCATAGATCCCAAGAGAGGGGGAGAACAACTCTATGGTGTCAATCCCCGTTACAGAACCGGCGGTATAGGTAGCACCTTCAAAAGAGCCTAAATTTTGGGTGGAGCGGAATGTGGTATCTGGTACTGAGCTTGTTACAGTACGGGAGCCACTGTCCATTGCTACTACATTGCCAAGGGTGACAGAGGTACCAGCTAGAACAGCTAACCCATCTTCTTGCAGGTGCAGCGTTTTGGGAATGCCATCCCCTGGTTCCTTTTGCGCAAATAGGATGTAGGTAGCACAGCTACGCAAAGAGCCATCGGAAGGGGAACTGACCACAGAAGACTGGGTTTCCCCAGGCAGGCGGACACTAAGGGCAGAAGAACCGCCACCATCCAAATTCACAGCCCACACACAGCCCTGATTCAGCAATTCCTGTGCCAGCTCAGTCTCCTTTAGCCCTGCGGAGTAACCAGACTGACGACCATCAATTTCGTAAAATACCGCAGTACCATCTGCCTTTACTCCCACAGCGGTACGGGGGTCACGCCCAGTCCGATATGCCCACGTGGAACTGTCGGTGATGACTCCATCATAGACCATCACATCGCCACAACCACTTGCCCACAGGGCTTTAGATAGAACAGGGTCGGAGCAGGAGGAAGTGATTGTTACCAAGTCTCCCACCTGATAGTTGGCAAAGACTTCATAAAAACCAGATTCATAGGCAGCGGTCATGATGTAATTGTCCTCCCCTATGGGGACTGCATCCGCAGTTTCCAGAACCTCAGTGACCACAAGGCGAAGTTCACTGTTGACAGTAAAAGGGATATCACTGTCTGCCTGAATCAGTTCCATACGGACCATACGGCCGCCAGCGGCATCGGTGCGGGTGGATACATCAGAAAACGCCTCATTATATAGATACATACCACCAGCAGAGTCACGCCACTTATTAAAGTGGTCAATGGGTGTAGCAATCTGTGTACGTTGATTGGTGACCGTAATGGATACCATGGGAGAGAAAAGCAAGGTGAGGGCACCATCTACCACACCAATGGCGTTGCGACCACCAGCACTGCTGCGATACTCACCATTTTCAATGCTGATGCCCATAGGTACACCATGCCCCCAGTTGAAAAAATCAGCATTGATAGCTCCCAGCACATTATACCCAAGGCTTTCTGCATAGCTGACGGCCTTATTGATGGAGGCGGCACCATAGACTGTGCCAGAGGCCTGAATCATAATAGGTTCCACTGTACTGCCAGGCTCCAATTCAAAAGAGAAACTCTCCATGCGCCCAGAGCTATGTTCAGTCACAGTATTGGTATAAGTAAAGCCATCTGCCAGTTCCTGGGTGGTTTGCAGCTTTTTTGTCCCAGCAGAGGCATAAATCGTAGGGATGACCAGAGCCACTGCCAGAACAAGGGACAACGTGCGACGGGAAAGGGTTTTGATGCGAGTTAAGTTCATTGGACTCTCCTTCTTCTTTTGGTGTAGATCATAGGGATAAAACAATTATAGCCATTATAACAGGAACAAACCTGAAATACAATGTGAAA
Source organism: uncultured Oscillospiraceae bacterium (assembly GCA_944383165.1). Lineage (GTDB taxonomy): Bacteria > Bacillota > Clostridia > Oscillospirales > Oscillospiraceae > Lawsonibacter. The sequence goes on along the minus strand of CALWON010000014.1, from coordinate 32,493 downwards.
AATTAGGAGAAAATTGTAAAATCAATGGAAAGAATGGAGAAATGGCTGAAAAGTGTGAACAAAACATAAAACTTTCCAGTTCGGAGGTTGAAAAAATACATACTTTGGTGTAAAATAAGCCGATTATGCGCAGCAAGAAGGGAGAGGACGCCTTGAGTAAAAAAGCACAACACGCCACTAAAACCATCAGTGTGGTGATGGCAATTACATTGATTGGCAAGGTCTTAGGGTTGTTTCGTGACCGCCTGATGGCAGTTCACTATGGTACTGTGGGGATTGAGGCAAAAGCCTTCTATATTGCCAGCCGGATTCCACGGGTCTTTTTTGATGTAGTGTTTGCCTCTGCAATCGCTGCATGTTTCATCCCTGTGTTCAGCGAGTATGCAGCGAAAAAAGGCAAGAAAGAGGCGTTTCAGTTTGCCAGTAATTTTCTGTCTGTCATGACTTTGTTGACCGCTGTTTTGACCGTGGTGGGAATGGGGTTTTCTGAGCAGCTTGTGACCCTGTTTGCAGATGGTTATGATGCACAAACAGCGGCTTTGGCTGCCTCTCTTACCCGTGTGATGTTCCCTACGGTGTTATTTACAGGGGTTGCCTTCTCGTTTGTGGGTATTTTGCAGGCAATGGACCGTTTCCAGATACCAGCGTTTATTAGTACCGTATCCAATTTGGTGATCATCCTTTATTTTTATTGTTTTGATAAACGGTACGGGGTGTATGGGCTGGCAATCGCCTATCTGGTTGGCTGGCTGTTACAGGCGGTGGTGCAGATTCCATCTCTGTGGCAGGTGGGGTTTCGCTGGAGACCGGATTTCCATTTTTTCTCGGAAGGGATGAAAAAATCTTTTGCCCTGATGGGTCCTGTGATGGTATCCACATGGGTACAGCCCATCAACTTGACCATCAATACAAAATTTGGTTCCCACCTCTATGATGGGGCTGGTGTGTCCGCCATGGAGTACGCCACCAACCTCTATTTGGTGATTGCTGGTGTGTTTATTCTGTCCATTACCAATGTGATTTTCCCAAAATTATCCCGCCTGACTGCGGAGAACCAGCAGGAGGCATTTCAAGATGTGATCCAGCAGACCATCCACAGCAGCCTCTTTTTTGTCCTGCCTATGGCAGGGGGTCTGATGAGCCTAGCACAGCCATTGGTTTCTTTCCTCTATGGAGGAGGAGAATTTGACAGTTTCTCCATCTCCATTACTTCACAGGCTCTCATATGGGTTTCCCTTGGTATGGTGGGTTATGGAGTACAAAATATTGTGAGCCGGGCCTATTTTGCAAAACAGGATGGGAAAACCCCGCTGATTGCCGGTGCAATTTCCATTGCTGTGAATCTTGTACTGTGTATGCTGTTGACCGATTCTATGCAGGTAGCAGGTTTGGCCATTTCCTCGGCGGTGTCCTCCACTGTGTATGCCCTTTTGTTGCTCCTTCCACTGCAATGGAGGGGAGAAGGCATTTTAAACAAGATGTTTTTGATTGACTTTGGAAAAATGCTTGTGGTCACTGTGGCGATGGTGATGACAGTACAGATGGGGAAAGGTGTTTTGATTGGCTTTTTGCCAGAAGGAAAGCTGGGCGAATTGCTGTTGCTTGGTCTTTGTGCTGCCCTTGGTGTGGTTGTTTACGCCATAGCGGTGACTGTGATGGGATTGAGTGAAGCGAAATTGGCATGGGATTTACTCAAACGGAAAGGAAAGAGAGGGTAGGGAATGGAACAAATGAAACAAGTGATACAAGCCAGTATTTTGTATCAGATGTTGGCAGCCATTTGCCAGTGGTTTGGAACCCAGTGGAAAAAAAGTGGTGTCATCCAGTGGTTTATCCATCCACCACAGAGATTAGAACAGGCAGAGTCAGAAAGCAGCCTGTTTTATCGACTCTGGCAGTGGTTCCATGGCGTACTATGTGCCATTTATAAGGGGCTGCACTTGGAAAAACTGTTGGAAGGTAGTATTTTTCAATGTAGTTGGCTCTGGTGTGGAGCGGCTGCGGTGCTGGCTCCCATTATTCCAACCATGGCAGTATTGGGACTGAGTATGGTTGGTGGATTTTCTCTGCTGCTCAATTTTATGCGTGAGCGAAGAAAGCCTCTGTTCTATGCAGCCGAAAACCGGTATATCTGGCTCTATGCAGCCGTGTATGGTGTTGGCACCGTCTGTTCTGTCACCCTTCAGGGCAGCTTGTTTGGCGGAATTCTAACTGTGGCATTTGTTTTGTTTGCCATCCTTTTGGAGAATGCCATTGTGACACAGAAGCAATTGGAAACACTATTGATGCTTTTGGTGGTAGCTGGTACTTTGGTAGCAGTTTATGGTATTTTGCAGTATATTTTCCGATGGGGTTATCAGTCAGAGGCATGGGTGGATAGTGATATGTTTGAAAGCATTAGCTTCCGTGTCTCTGGAACCTTGGAAAATCCCAATATGCTGGGGCAATATTTTCTGCTGGTGATCCCACTGGGCGGAGCTGGGCTGTTGGCAGCCAAAGACTGGGTAATGCGTATTTTTTATCTGACCTGTTGTGGGTTGATGTGCATCTGTATGCTGTTGACCTTCTCCAGGGGGGCATGGCTGGGGCTGCTCTTTGCAGGTTTTGTATTTGTCCTGTTTTTACAGCCCAGATTGTTACTTTTGACCCCCATTGCGCTGGTAGCACTGTATTTTATACTGCCAGAGACTATTATTACACGGTTTACCAGTATTGGAAATCTGACAGACCAGTCTACTTCTTACCGTGTTTACATCTACCTGGGCACCCTTGCTATGCTCAAAGATTATTGGATCTGTGGGATTGGTCCCGGGGATGCAGCATTCAATCTGGTTTATCCAAAGTATAGCTTCAGTGGGGTAGAGGCACCCCACTCCCACAACCTGTTTTTGCAAATTGTATGTGATGCCGGAATTGTGGCAGTGCTTCTGTTTGTGATGATTCTCTACCACTGGGTACGGGAACTGTGTGCTGCATTCTGTGGCGAAAAAGTATGGAAATGGAAGTTGCAGCAAGTGGCAATGCTGGCAGGTATGGCAGGATTTTTGGTACAGGCTATGACAGATTATTCCTTCTATAACTACCGAGTGATGTTCCTGTTTTGGGTCTATATTGCAGTAGGAGCACTGCTGTCCCACAGGCATCGGTTGTCAGAGGGGAGGATTGCAGTATGATTCGTGTTCTAAATATCATCAGTGACACCAACATAGGTGGTGCTGGTCGTGTGCTGATGAATTATTTACAGTATACTGACCGTACACACTTTGAAACACTGGTTGCACTACCACGGGGAAGCCTGTTAAAGTTTTCGCTGGAAAAATTGGGGGCTACCATCTGTGAAGTAGATGGGATTGCAGACCGCTCTTTTAGCTGGGGCGATGTAAAAGAACTGAGGAAGCTCATCCGAAAGGTACAGCCTGACTTGGTACACACCCATGGGACGTTGTCTGGACGGGTTGCAGCAAAGTTGTGCCGAGTGCCCATTGTGTTTACAAGACATTCGGCATTTCCAGTTCCAAACCATTTGAAAATGGGACCTGGACGGTGGCTGAATAAGGGATTGAATGAGTTTTTAGCCAACCAAATTATTGCAGTCAGCCCAGCGGCAGCAGAAAATCTCATGGATGGTGGAATTTCTCTTGATAAAATTACAGTTATGATGAATGGTGTTGCACCAGTTGCACGAAGCAGCTATGATGTGTGCAACACATTTTGTCAGGAGTATCACATCCCAGAAAAACGGTTTACGATGGGCATTCTGGCACGGATAGAGCCATACAAAGGTCATATGCACATCATAGAGGCGGCACAGATGCTCAAAAAACAGGGGCGAGAATTCACCATTCTGATTGCTGGAACAGGGACGTTTGAGCCACAGTTACAGGAAGAAGTGAAAAAAAGACATTTGGAAGATGAGGTGCTTTTCTTGGGTTTTCAAAGGGAAGTTGCCCCGTTCCTGTCTGTGTTGGATGTGCAGTTGAATGCGTCATATGGAACTGAAACTTCCAGTCTGTCCATTTTAGAGGGGATGAGCATGGGAGTACCGGCCATTGTCAGCAGTTATGGGGGAAATCCTTGGCTCATTGATGATGGGGAAGATGGACTGATTTTCCCAAATCGGGACAGTGAGGCACTGGCAAAGTGTATGGCGAAGTTAATGGACGAGCCAAAAACACTGGCAAAAATGAGAAAACGTGCTGTGGAGCTGTTTCACCAGCGATTTACAGGGGAAATTTTTGCCAAGAAAGTGGAACAGGTCTATTATGATGTCTTGAAAGGAGTTACACATGGAACAAAATACAACTAAATTTCGGTTGCGCTTCAACCTGTTTGATATCATTGTTTTGGTCATTGCTTTGGTAGCAGGAATTGGCATCCTGCTTTTGGGGATTCGTTCTCAAAGTACAACAGGGGGCGGACGTACAGGGGGTCAGGTAGAATATACCATCCTGTTCCAGAAAATGAGTGCTGGAAACAGCCAACTGATCCAAGCAGGAGACCAACTCCAAGATACTGTGAAAAATTACAAGATTGGCGAAGTTGTCTCTGTGGAAGTCAAGCCAGCAGAAGTAGAAATTCTGAATCAGGAGACACAGACCTATGAAACCACCATTTTTGAGGGCTATGAAGATGTCTATGTGACAGTGTCCTGCGCCTATACAGACAATGGTGAGAAGATTTTGTTGGATGGTGGATACGATATTCTGGTGGGACAGACCTGTTATGTAAGGGGACCCGGTTATATGGGCAGCGGTCCTGTGGTGAACATTGAAAGGGGTGAGGCGCAATGAAATTGATTGACAACAATGGACGCCTCTTTGGAAAAATCAGTATTGTGGATGTGCTGGTTGTTTTGGTTGTTGTGGCAGTGGGACTGGCAGTCTATTTTAAAACACACCAACCTCAGACAGGAACCAAAATTGAAACCGAAACCATTGTGTATCAAATGCTGTTAAACAGTCAGCCTCAATATGTGGTGGACAGTCTGCAAATTGGGGATGATGTGTTTGACAAAGAGCGTAGCACAGGCGGTTCTTTGGGTAAAATCATAGATATTGAAGTGACAGACGGCACAAAGAGAGCGGAACTGGATAATGGTACTGTGGCGATGGTTCCCTATACAGGGCGGTATAATGTGCTGTTGACCATTGAGGGAACAGGTCTCTACAGTGAGGAAAGTGGATACAGTTTAAACCGTATCTATGATATTGGTGTCAATTCCAACCGCTATTTTAATACCAAATATGCCAGATTTGAGTCCACCATTGTGAGTATTCAGGAACCACAGGGATGAGGGAGTGAATTGGAGCAATGAAAATTTTCATGGCGACAATGGGACTGGATATCGGAGGAGCGGAAACCCATATTGTAGAACTGGCAAAGGAATTGCAGGGACAGGGACATGAGGTGCTGATCGCCTCCAATGGTGGTGTTTATGTGCCAGAAATTGAGGCGGCAGGGATTCGGCATTTTTCTGTGCCCATGCACCGACGCAACTTGAAGGAAATGAGACATTCCCGAAAATTGCTCAAAGAAATCATCAGCCGGGAAAAACCGGACATTGTCCATGCCCATGCCAGAATCCCAGCCTTTCTCTGTGGCACATTACAGAAAAAATTGAAATTTCCCTTTGTGACCACTGCCCACTGGGTATTTGAAACAAAAGGGATGCTGCGCTATCTCACCAACTGGGGACAGCGTACCATTGCAGTTTCCGAAGATATTAAGGCATACCTGATGCGTGAGTATCAGGTGCCAGAAGAACATATTACCATTACCGTTAATGGCATTGATACCCATAAATTTTCCCCAGATATTTCCGGGGAAAGACTGGCACAGGAATTGGGACTTGATTTGGAAAAACCAGTGGTATCCTATGTCAGCCGCATGGATGAGGACCGTGCTTTGGTAGCACGTCAGCTGATTCAGATTGCCAAAGAGTTGGATGAGGCACAGCCTGGCATTCAGCTGGTAATTGCAGGTGGCGGAAATGTATTCCAAGAGTTACAAGAGATGACAGAGCAGGTCAATGGAGAGCTGGGAAGAACTTGCATTTATATGCTGGGAGCCCGTACCGATATCAATGAGATTGTAGCGGCAGGAGATATTTTTGTAGGGGTGTCCCGTTCCGCATTGGAAGCCATGTCCTCTGGAAAGCCTGTGATTGTGGCAGGCAATGAGGGGTATCAGGGGCTGTTTGGACCCAAACAACTGGAAGAAGCGCAGGCAGGGAACTTCTGCTGCCGGGGATTGCCCATGTCCACCCCAGAGAAACTGAAAGAAGATGTTCTGTTTGCTCTGTCATTGTCACAGGAAGAAAAACAGGCATTGGGAGCCTATGGTCGTCAGGTGATTTTTGAGTTTTATTCCGTGCGAAGAATGGCAGAAGACTGTTTAAAGGTGTATCGTCAGGTGAAAAAACGGAACTATACTGTGGTCATGAGTGGCTATTATGGCTTTTCCAATGCAGGAGATGACGCCATTTTACAGTCTATTCATGAGGGAATTCTGGCAGCCAGTGATGAAATTTCAGTCAAAGTGCTGTCCAATAACCCTGCATTGACCCAGGAGTTATGTGGGTTGGAGGCAGTGAATCGGTTCCAGTTCTGGAAGGTGCTGTCCACCTTAAAGCACTGTGATGCCTTGTTGTCCGGTGGTGGCAGTCTTTTGCAGGACAGAACCTCCACCCGTTCTCTGCTCTACTATCTGGGCATTATCCGTATGGCAGAGTTTTTCCATAAACCAGTGATGATGTATGCCAATGGGATTGGTCCGGTGCGTAAGAATGCCAACCGTATGAGGGTGCGCAGAGCAGTAGAGCGTGCTGCACTGGTCACATTGCGTGACAGCAGTTCAGCCAATGAACTGCGGGATATGGGGGTCACTCGGAAAGACCTCTATGTAACAGCCGATCCGGTGTTCAATTTGCCACCTGCTTCTCAGGAGCGAGGGTTGGAACTGCTCCAAACCGCACAGCTTCCCTCTGGGACAGAATTTGCGGCTATTTCTGTACGAGATTGGATGGACACCGACGGTTTTCCAGAAAAATTGGCCACTGTCTGTGACCATATGAGAAGACAGCATGGGCTGGAAATCCTCTTTATTCTCATGCAGCCCAAGCACGACCAGCATACAACAGCACAGGTACGCCAGCTCATGAAAGAACCATCTTATTTGCTGGATGTGCCCTGTACCCCACGGGAACTGATGGCTGTATTGGGGCAGGCAAAGCTATGTGTAGCCATGCGTCTGCACACACTGATTTTTGCGGCTCGTATGGCGGTGCCCTGTGTGGGTCTGGTCTATGACCCAAAGGTAGAAAGCTATCTCAAGGAACTGGATATGCCTTCTGCGGGGCATGTAGAGCAGTTTGAAGCACAGGCAGCGCAAGATTGTATTGACCATCTGATGGAACACTACAACAGTTTTCGGGAAAAGCTGGAGGAAAAATCCAATCTATTAGCACAGGCAGCCCAGAAAAATGAGGAATTACTGCTAGAACTGCTCAGCAAATCCAAGCAAATATAAACAATAGGCTCCCCTGGTCTTACTGGGACAAGGGGAGCTGATACTTTGACAGGAAAAGGAGCAATACAAGAGTGGAAAAACTAATTGCACAGCTTGCACAGGAGCTGGAACGCTCCCCACAGCATATTGAAAATGTCATTAAATTGATTGATGAAGGGGCAACCATTCCCTTCATCGCCCGCTACCGCAAGGAATTACACGGCTCCATGGATGACCAGCTTCTGCGGCAGTTGGCAGACCGATTGCAGTATCTGAGAAATTTGGAGACACGCAAAGAGGAGGTCAAGTCAGCCATTGAGGGACAGGGAAAGCTGACAGAAGAACTTTCGGCTGCCATTGATGAGGCTGCCACACTGGCAGAAGTGGAGGACTTATACCGACCCTATAAGCAAAAAAGACGAACCAGAGCAACCATTGCAAAGGAGAAGGGATTGGAACCCCTTGCAGAAATGCTGTTTGCACAAAAGCGGGATTGTCCCCAGCCAGAAGTGGCAGCCCAGGAGTATATAGATGATGAAAAAGGGGTAGAGACTGTAGAAGATGCCCTACAGGGGGCAAATGACATCATTGCGGAGTGGATTTCTGAAGATGCAGACATCCGCAAAGAGTTGAGAGCCTTATATCTGCGCCGTGGTTTTTTGGTGTCCAAAGCAGCACAGGCAGAGCAGGAGGACAGCGTATACCGACTGTACTATGACTTCAAATCTCCTTTGAACAGAGTACAGGGGTATCAGGTGCTGGCAGTCAACCGTGGAGAACGGGAGGGGCTTTTAAAGGTGTCTGTGGAACTGGAGGAGGAGACCGCACTGGTAACAGTACGGCGTGGTGTGATTGTGCCAGGTTCCCCCTCGATGCAGTTTGTACGCAGCGCAGCAGAGGACGCCTATAGCCGCCTCATTCAACCTTCCGTAGAACGTGAAATGAGAGCATATCTGACTGAACAGGCAGATGAGGGAGCTATCCACATGTTTGCCCTGAATTTGAAGCCTCTCCTGATGCAGCCACCAGTGAAAGGCAAAGTGACCATGGGACTGGACCCAGGCTACCGTATGGGCTGTAAGGTGGCAGTGGTGGATGGAACAGGAAAGGTACTGGACACTGCGGTGGTTTATCCCACCTATGGGCAGAGACAGAAAGAGGAAGCCATTGAGAAGCTGACAAAGCTCATTAAAGCTCATGGGGTGGAGCATATTGCCATTGGCAATGGCACAGCCAGTCGGGAGACAGAACAGATGACGGTGGAACTGATTCGTCGATATGGAAATGGGCTGAGCTATATGATTGTCAATGAGGCAGGTGCATCAGTATACTCAGCCAGTAAGCTGGCGGCAGAGGAATTTCCAGAGTATGATGTCAATCTGAGAAGTGCAGTATCTATTGCCAGACGACTTCAGGACCCCTTGGCAGAACTGGTGAAAATCGACCCCAAAGCCATTGGTGTGGGACAGTATCAACATGATATGCCCCAGGCACGGCTGGGAGAGGCACTGGATGGTGTGGTAGAGGACTGCGTGAATGCAGTGGGTGTGGATGTGAATACAGCTTCCCCCTCTCTTTTACAGCGTGTATCAGGGCTTACCGCCACCACAGCCAAAAATCTGGTGAAATACAGGGAAGAAAATGGGGTATTCACCACCAGAAAACAGATTTTGAAGGTGCCAAAGCTGGGACCAAAGGCATTTGAACAATGTGCTGGATTTCTCAGAGTGCCAGAAAGTCAGTCCATTCTGGACCGGACAGGGGTGCATCCTGAAAGCTATGGAGCGGCAGAAAAGCTGCTGGAATTGTGTGGTTATACCTTGCAGGATGTGGAACAGAATGCCATTCCTGACTTAAAGGAGCGGGCAACGGCTTATGGCATGGAAAAACTGTCAGAGGCATGTGGTGTAGGTGTGCCCACGTTGTCTGACGTGATTGGGGAGCTGTTAAAACCAGGGCGTGATCCCCGTGATGAACTGCCTGCCCCCATTCTGCGTACCGATGTAATGGAATTGAAGGATTTAAAGCCCGGAATGGAGTTGCAGGGTACCGTACGCAATGTGATTGATTTTGGCGCATTTGTGGATATTGGGGTTCATCAGGATGGACTGGTTCATATCAGCCGTCTGCCCAGACGGGTGAAACACCCCTCAGAAGTGCTGTCTGTGGGGGATGTGATTACTGTATGGGTAGTAGAAGTAGAGGAAAAACGTGGACGGATTGGTTTATCTATGAAAAAGCCTTAGTCTATGTACAGAAGCAGACACATAGGATGGGAGAGAGGTGGTACGATGAGCCTTTGTGTATTTGATTTGCATTGTGATACATTGACAGCGTTCCGCACACCAGACCGATGTACCCACACGCTCCATGATGCCTGCGCTGCTTTTTCCCTTCAGTCTGTACCCAAAGGGACAAACTGGGCACAATGTTGTGCTGTTTTTGCGCCAGATACCCTGTCACCACAACAGGCAGAGGTGTTTTTTGACCAGACTGCTGAGAAATTTTACTGCCAGATGGGAGAATATGCCCATCTGGCAGTTGCCTGCACCGATGGAGAGCAGGTGGAGGCAGCATGGGAACAGGGAAAAACGGCTTGTCTATTGACGGTAGAAAACGCCAGTGTTTTGGGTGGAAAGCTGGAGCGGGTGGAAACCTTGAGGCAGATGGGGGTTATCATGATGACCCTGACATGGAATGGGGAAAATCAGTTGGGTTCTGGGAATACAACGGAGCATGGATTGACCTCATTTGGCATACAAGCCATCAGGGAAATGGAACGAGTTGATATGGTGGTGGATGTGTCCCATCTGAACGACAAAGGATTCTGGCAAGTGGCAGAACATGCCACAAAACCCATTGTGGCATCCCATTCCAATGTGAGAAACTGTTGTCATCATCCAAGAAATTTAACACAGGAGCAAATTCAATTCATCATCCAGAGTGGTGGACTGATTGGACTCAATTATTACAGCCTCTTTTTGCGTGAAGATGGTCAGCCAGCAACCAGAGAAGATGTGCGCCGCCATTTGGAAGCAATCTTAGACTTAGGTGGGGAATGGCATGTGGCATTGGGTTCTGATTTTGATGGGGCAGACCTTCCACCAGAATTGGATTCTTGTAAAAAAATTCCACAGCTCTATACGTATCTTGAGAGCTGTGGATATTCTAAACCATTGCTGGACAGACTATTCTGGAAAAATGCCATACAGTTTTTTCAAAGAGGATAAGAGACTGGGGAAATCCGATTCCCCATAGACAGAAATTCCATGAGAGTGCAACAGGTTTGCTGTGATACCTGCACCATCTACCAGTGTACCAGAAAAGGTACCATCATAAATTTGAGAGCCACCGCAGGAGGGAGAACGCTCTTTCAAAAGGGCAATGGTGCAGTGGTGCTCTTTGGCAAGGGACAGGGTGCGCTGTGCTCCCAGTTGAAAGGCGGCGGTCACATCCATCCCTTCCCGATTGCACACGGTACCATCTGGCTGACATTCCGCAGGAGGGCGTGGGGTAGGTAAGCCACCCAAAACCTCTGGGCAGACTGGAATGAGAGAAACCCCTAAAACTTCCAGTTGGTGGAGTTGGGGCAGCTTTTTTCCTGTCCCATCATAACGGCAGGGTGTGCCTAAAAGACAGGCACTGACTAAAATAGATTGTTTCATTGGAAAACCCCCATAGGAAAAACGACCTGCCCATTGGGACAGGTCGTTTTTGGTTTAGTGATTGAGATAGTTCTTAACCAGTGTCTGCAAAAGTTCATCACGGTCGATTTTGCGGATCAGGGCACGGGCATTATTATGGTTGGTGATATAGGTGGGGTCCTCGGAGAGAATATAGCCCACGATTTGATTGACTGGATTGTAGCCCTTTTCCTGCAAGGCCTGATACACAGTAGCCAAAATTGCTTTAATCTCCAAATCGCGTTGATCGCCCAGACGGAACTTCCGTGTGAAATCCATCTCATCCATCGAAAACACCTCCTATAGCATAGTTATGAAGCGACTATCCTTAGTTTACTCTAAAATTCAGTGGCTGTAAAGAGAAAGAGGCAAAATTTTTGAAAAAATCATAGGTATGATCAGACACAGCAGGATTCTTATGTATAGATCCAGGAAGTCAAGCTCATACTAAGGACGGATTTTCAGAGTTAAAGGAGGGGAGTAGGTATGATTCTCGATAAAATTGCACTGGCATTGGTCATCATAGGAGGATTAAACTGGGGTAGCGTAGGGTTATTCCAGTTTGATCTTGTGGCTTTTGCCTTTGGTGGTTCAGCCAGTATGATCAGCCGAGTGATCTATACACTGATTGGACTGGCAGCAGTCTGGTGCATTTCTTTCCTGTTTCGAGATAAGCCTGCACAAAGCAATAAAACCTGAACAGAAAAGAGAGGTACAATCCGGTTATACCAGTTGGTATAGCCGGATTTTTACATTTTCATCCAAAAAACCAACTGATTTTACACAAAAAAAGATGTTTTACATGGATTTAACAAAGAGGTTCTTTTTTATTTTACATTGTTTTTCTATACTGAATCACGCCGACGAGGTAATCAAGAATGGATCAGTCCACGCGAAGGTGGACAAAAGGAGAATGAACATGAAAAAGTTTGCTTGTCTTGGTCTTTCTATGGTAATGGCTCTGGGCCTAATGACTGGCTGTGGTAATTCCAATGGTACTACTGGCAGCACAACCGAGGATGAGAGTGCTACAGGCAGCACTTCCAGTGCAGGCAGTACAACCAGCCAGGGTACAGCAACCACTGGTGGCAATCTGACTGGCACTGTAAACACAGCTGGCTCCACTTCCATGAAGGATGTTGTGGCAGTGTTGACTGAGTGCTTTGCAGAGATTGAGCCAGGTGTAACCATTAACTATACTGGTTCCGGTTCCGGTGCAGGTGTTGAGGGTGCATTGACTGGCACCTGTGATATCGGTCTTGCTTCCCGTGCTCTGAATGATGAGGAGAAGGCTGGCGGCGCAGTAGAGCATGTAGTTGCTCTAGATGGTGTGGCCATTGTGGTGAACACTGCCAACGGTGTGGAAGATTTGACTGTGGACCAGATTGCTCAGATTTTTAAGGGTGAGATTACCAACTGGTCTGAGTTGGGCGGTGCTGATGGTGAGATTGCCGTGTTTGGTCGTGAGGCTGGCTCCGGTACCCGTGGTGCCTTTGAGGAAATTGTAGGTGTGGTGGATTCCTGTACTTACACCAATGAGTATTCTTCCACTGGCGATGTGATTGGCAATGTTGCCTCCAACCCCAATGCCATTGGATACGCTTCTCTGTCTGCTGTGGGTGATACAGTAAAGGCTGTGAAGGTCAACGGTGTAACTCCTTCCGAGGCAACTGTGAAGGATGGTACTTATGAGATTCAGCGTCCCTTTGTGATGGTAACAAAAGAGGGAACTGAGCTGTCTGAAGCTGCTCAGGCTTTCTTGGACTTTGCACTGAGTGCTGACAGTGCTGAGTTTATCTCTGCCGCTGGTGCAGTGTCCCCCAATGCTTAATCCTGAATCCCCGAATGATTGATGGTGGGCAGGTCCCTGGTTTGACAGGGACCTGCTTCCCAAGCAATCCTCAGTTGACAAAGGGATGTGGCTCTTTGGTGGCACAATCTTTTGTCAGCTGAGGATTCAGAAGTTTCAATGAATGAAAAGGTTGGTTGTGGAAACATGAATGAGACAATGACAGTATCTAAAACTGGTGCAAGAAAAGCAAAAGAAGCCGTAGAGGGCTTGATGAAGGGAATCTTCATGGTGTGTGGCTTTATTGCTATTGCCTTTGTTCTTCTGATTACAATTTATTTGATTATTTCCGGTTTGCCTGCCATCCGTGAAGTTGGGCTGATTGACTTCCTGTTTGGCACACGTTGGGACTCTGCCAATCAGACAGATCCGGCCTATGGAATTTTGCCCTTTATTCTCACTTCTATTTATGGTACTGCTGGAGCCATTGTGATTGGCGTTCCTATTGGCTTTCTGACAGCTGTATTTCTGGCGAAGGTGGCACCACAGCCTGTTGCGGCTGTCATCCGTCCGGCGGTGGATTTGCTGGCTGGTATCCCTTCTGTGGTGTATGGTCTTGTGGGTATGATGGTGTTGGTGCCTTGGATTCGCACCACCTTTGATGTGCCCGCTGGTGACAGCCTGCTGGCTGCCATTGTGGTGCTGGCTGTGATGATTCTGCCCTCCATCATCTCTGTGTCTGAAACTGCCCTGAAAGCAGTTCCCAAAGAGTATGAGGAGGCAAGTCTGGCACTGGGTGCAACAGAGTTGGAGACCTATTTCCGTGTGACTGCTCCTGCTGCCAAAAGCGGAATTGCTGCTGCGGTGGTGCTGGGTGTGGGTCGTGCTATTGGTGAGGCAATGGCAATTCTGATGGTGGCAGGTAATGTGGCAAACATGCCTTCCCTTCTGTCCAGTGTTAAATTCCTGACCACTGCCATTGCAGGTGAAATGAGTTACGCTGCGGTAGGCAGCTTGCAGAGAAATGCACTTTATTCCATTGGTCTTGTGCTGTTCCTGTTTATTATGTGTATCAATGTGTTCCTGAACGTGTTCCTGAAGCGGAACAAGGAGGGGTAAAGGATGACAAAGGTGATGAATACAATGGTTGCAAAACCAACCGCAGTGAAATATAGTAAACTCTCCACTCAACGAAAGGCTTATGAGTGGGTGATGCGCTCCCTGCTCTATTTGGCAGCAGCACTGACCACACTGTTGTTGCTTTTTCTGATGGGCTATATTCTGGTACAGGGTTTGCCCAATTTAAGTTGGGAGTTTTTGACCACGCAGGAGAGTGTATTGAAAGGGACCTATGGTATTTTGCCAGCCATTCAAAATACAGTCTATGTAGTGGTTGTGACTTTGCTGGTAGTACTGCCACTTGGTGTAGGGGCTGCCATCTATCTGACAGAGTATGCCACCAATCATAAGCTGGTAACTGCCATCGAGTTTGCCACTGAGACCCTGTCTGGTATTCCTTCCATCCTATATGCGCTGGTTGGTATGCTGGTATTTTGTCAAGTGCTGGGACTGGGTACCACCTTGCTGGCAGGTTCCATGACCTTGGTTATCATGACATTGCCTACCATTATCCGCACCACACAGGAATCCTTGAAAACCGTACCCCAGGGCTACCGGGAAGGCGCACTGGGTCTGGGTGCTGGCAAGTGGCATATGATTCGTACCATTGTGTTGCCCAACTCCATTGATGGAATTGTAACTGGTTGCATTCTTGCCATTGGACGTATTGTGGGAGAATCCGCTGTTTTGATGTTTACCGCTGGCATGAGCCACACTTTGCAGGACTTTGGCAGTCTGGAAGGACTGCTGAGAAGTTCTGGCGGCACCTTAACCGTTGCCCTGTATGCCTATGCAAAGGAAAGTGCAAAGTTTGATTTGGCGTTTTCTGTGGCAGTGGTACTGCTGGTGATTACATTCTGTATCAATCTGGCAGCCAAGCTGGTTGGTCAGAAACTGAGAAAGAAATAAGGAGTCTTTTGAAGATGAGTACAGTATTAAAAGCAGAGCATCTCAACCTCTACTATGGCGAGAACCACGCTTTGAAGGATATTAACATTGAACTGCCAGAACATGAAATCACTGCACTGATTGGTCCCTCTGGCTGTGGTAAATCCACATTTTTGAGAACGATTAACCGAATGAATGATCTGATTCCCAGCGTTCGCATTGAAGGTTCTCTCCTGTATCATGGTGAGGACATCTACGCACCCAATCAGGATGTGACGGATTTAAGAAAGCGGATTGGTATGGTGTTCCAGAAACCCAATCCATTCCCCATGTCCATTTATGACAATGTGGCATATGGTCCCCGTACCCACGGCATCCGCAACAAAGTGAAACTGGATGAGCTGGTGGAGGAATCTCTCCGTGCGGCAGCCATTTGGGATGAGGTAAAGGACCGGCTGAAGAAATCTGCACTGGGTCTTTCTGGTGGTCAGCAACAGAGATTGTGTATTGCCCGTGCGCTGGCTGTGAAGCCAGATGTACTGTTGATGGATGAATCCACATCCGCTTTGGACCCCATTTCTACCAGTAAAATTGAGGACCTTGCAGTGGAGCTGAAAAAGGACTATACTATCGTTATGGTGACCCATAACATGCAGCAGGCTGCTCGTATTTCAGATAAGACAGCGTTCTTCCTGTTAGGTGAGCTGATTGAGTTCAATGATACCGAGCAAATCTTCTCCACACCACAGAATCCAAAGACAGAGGATTACATCACGGGGAGGTTTGGATAATGAGAGATCGGTTTAATGAACAACTGGAACAGCTCAATGTAGAGCTGATTAAAATGGGTGCTCTGTGTGAGGAGGCAATTTCTGCCGCTGCCAAGGCACTGCTGGAAAATGATGCAAAGCTGCGGGAAACAGCCTATGCAGTGGAGCGTGAAATTGACCAGAGCGAGCGTGATATTGAAAATCTGTGCATGAAAATGCTGTTGCAGCAGCAGCCAGTGGCAAGAGACCTGCGTGCCATTTCAGCTGCATTGAAAATGATTTCTGATATGGAGAGAATTGGAGATCAGGCGGCAGATATTGCAGAGATTACCAAAGACATTGGGGAAAATTCTGTCACAGGACGGATTCCGCTTGCTGAGATGGCAAGAGGTGCCATTGGTATGGTGACAGACAGTGTAGAATCCTTTGTACGGAAGGATTTAGAGCTTGCAAAGCAGGTCATCAGCAAAGATGATGAAATTGACGCTCTGTTCGATGAAATTAAGCGTGAATTGATTGAGCTGATTGGCAAGGGGGACAGCGGCGAAGTGTGTATTGACCTGATGATGATTGCCAAGTATTTTGAGAGAATCGGCGACCATGCAGTCAATGTAGCGGAGTGGGTAGAGTTTTCCATGACAGGTCAGCATAAACAATAAGATAGACAAATGGCAGGGACAGACGGGAGACCGCTGTCCCATGCTTTGCTAAGGAGTGAAACCCATGATTTATATTTTGGAGGATGATGCCAGCATCCGAAAGCTGGTGGTGTATACATTACAAAGTCAGGGCATGGAGGCAGAGGGGTTTGAAAAACCATCTCAATTTTGGGAGGCAATGGAGAAAAAACGCCCAGATTTGGTGCTGTTGGATATTATGCTGCCAGAGGAAGATGGAATTCAGGTGCTCAAGCGCATTCGCACCATGCCCAATACCAAAACCTTGCCTGTGATTATGCTGACTGCCAGAGGGACAGAGTATGACAAAGTTCTGGGTTTGGACCAGGGGGCAGATGACTATGTGGCAAAGCCCTTTGGAATGATGGAACTGATGGCCCGTGTGCGTACTGCACTGCGTCATGGGGGACAGCAGGAGCAGGGGGACAAAACCTATACTGTGGGGGAACTGTTTGTTGACCCTGCCAAACATATTGTCCGAGAGGGAGAACGGGAAGTGACCCTGACCTTGAAAGAATTTCAGGTGCTGTGTCTGTTGCTGGAGCGGGCGGGCACTGTCTTTACCAGAGACCAACTGCTCAACACCATTTGGGGCTATGAATTTGATGGAGCAAGCCGTACAGTCGATGTACATATCCGCACACTGCGTCAAAAACTGGGCAAGGCTGGAGACTGCATTGAGACAGTGCGAGGCATTGGCTATAAAATCAATGGGGATGTATAGCCTATATGTAGAGGTGAGAACATAACAATGACAGTAAAATTAGTTCGCAACTCAATGGTAGTGGCAATTTCCGTGATGGTGCTGTCGATAGGGCTATTTCTTGGTATGCTATACCAATATTTTACAGACAGGTTGATGGATGAATTGAAAACAGAAGTCACTCTGGTAGCACAGGGAGTGGAACTGCAAGGTCAGGGTTATCTGGACGGGCTACAGACCGAGAACCGTATCACTTGGGTGGATAAGGATGGCACCGTGCTGTATGACAGTGTGGCAGATGCTGCTACTATGGAAAACCATGCAGACCGTGAAGAAATCAAAGAGGCAATGACGGTGAAATCTGGTACAGCGCAGCGGTACTCCACCACACTTTCAGAACAGACGTTATACGCCACCAAACGGCTCAGTGATGGCAGTGTCATCCGTATGGCAAGTAGGCAGCATACTGTGGGATTGTTGCTACTGTCTATGGCACAGCCGATCCTGATTATTTTGCTCATTGCACTGCTGATTTGTGTGGGGCTGGCAACCCAGATGTCCAAACGGCTGATGCAGCCGATTTTGGATTTAGATTTGGAACATCCAGAAAACTGTGAGACATACGATGAACTGGTGCCTCTGTTGGGGCGTATGAGACGGCAAAATGATACCATACAGAGACAAATCAATTTACTGCGCCAACGCCAGCAGGAATTTTCTGCTTTGACTGAAAATATGTCTGAAGGATTTCTGTTACTGGATAAAAAGGGGCATGTGCTGTCCTATAATGCGGGTGCTTTGCGGCTGTTGGGAGCCCAAAAGCCAGAGGGAGAAGTGAATGCACTGATTTTAAACCGCAGTGAGCAGTTTCGTGGGGCAGTGGAAGACCTTCTGAATGGGCAGAAAAGCCAGCGACGCATTGAATTAGGTGGGAGATACTGCAATATTTTGGTGAATCCTGTGTTAGAAGATGGAGAGTTGACAGGCGGTGTGATGGTGCTGTTAGATGTGACAGAGCAGGAACAGCGTGAAGAATTGCGGCGGGAGTTTACTGCCAATGTCTCTCATGAACTGAAAACACCGCTGACTTCCATTTCAGGTATTGCGGAAATTATGAAAAGTGGAATGGTCAAGCCGGAAGATATCCAGGGCTTTGCAGCAGATATTTATCAGGAGGCACAGAGACTGATTGCATTGGTGGAAGATATTTTGCGTCTCTCCCAACTGGATGAGGGTGTTGTGAATTTGGAACGGGAGCCTGTGGAACTGCTGAGTTTGGCAAACGAAGTGGTTCGGAGACTGGATACAACTGCGAAAAAACGGAATATCACACTGACTGCAACAGGGGTATCTGTCCAGGTGCAGGGCGTGCGTCGGGTATTGGATGAGATGATTTATAACCTGTGTGACAATGCCATCAAATACAATCGGGATGGTGGACGTGTGACCATCACAGTGGAGAAAACAGAAAAAGGAATTTGTCTCTCTGTGGCTGATACTGGAATTGGCATTGCGCCAGAGGAACAGAACAGAGTGTTTGAGCGGTTCTATCGTGTAGACAAGAGCCATTCCAAAGAAATTGGTGGAACAGGTTTGGGGCTTTCCATTGTCAAACATGGGGCAATGCTCCATGAGGCGCAAATTCAGATGGACAGCCAGGAAAATCAAGGTACTACGATTTCTATTTTATTTTAAAAAAGTGGGAACCTTTTCGGTTTTGATACGTCTATAAAGGTACAACACTGAAAAGGAGAATTTATTTCATGAAGCGATTTGGTTCTATTTTGATGGCAGCTGTTCTTTCTGTTGGTCTGTTGGTGGGTTGTGGAACTTCCTCCAGTGGGAACGCAGACAAAACACCGGAGGAGTGGACTTCTCTGTACTCCACTGCAATTACAGAAAACGGTGGAGAAATGGTGGAGTATAACCCAGTGATGACTGAGGTGGATGAGGAAAATGCACTGGACACTATGGTGTTGGAAACCTTAGGTCTCACAGAGGAAGATATGACTGCCTATGCTATCAGCATTTCTATGATGAATACACAAGCATATGGAATTGCTGCGGTGATGCCAGCAGAGGGCAAAGAGGAAACTGTGGTCACTGGGCTCCAGACTTATATTGACCGTCAGAAGCAGTCTTTTGAGACATACCTTCCTGACCAGAAGGAGCAGGCAGACAACGCAAAACTGGAGACACTGAGCAATGGAACTGTTTTGCTTGTGATGTGTGAAGATCAGGGCACTGTGTTTGAGAATATCAAGGCAGCCATTGAGGGCTGATTACACACAAACAGAATCAAAAATAGTCGCAGTTGGATAACTGCGTCTATTTTTCTGTTTTACCCACTGGAACTGAGATTTGTTTTATTATGATGTGACAAGATACCAGTTGTTTTGAAAAAGGTTTGATGCTATCCTTGTGACAGAGAGAAGATGGGGAGGAAACGCAATGGTTCAATTATTGCTGGCTATCAGTTATATTGCCTTTATCAGTTTGGGGTTGCCTGATGCACTGTTAGGGTCTGCCTGGCCTATGATGTATCGGGAGTTTTCTGTCCCTGTCTCCTATGCAGGGGGCATTTCCATGATTATTGCAGTGGGAACCATCATATCCAGTTTGCAGAGTGACCGACTGACAAGGCGGTTTGGAACAGGGAAGGTAACAGCCTTTAGTGTGTTACTCACAGCAGTTGCACTGTTTGGGTTTTCCATCAGCCACTCTTATTTTGCATTGTGCCTGTGGGCGATTCCCTACGGTTTTGGAGCAGGAAGTGTGGATGCCTCTTTGAATAACTATGTTGCACTGCACTATGCCAGCAGACATATGAGCTGGCTCCACTGTATGTGGGGTGTTGGTGCGTCAGTGGGGCCCTATGTGATGGGTTATGTGCTATCCAATGGGCAAAACTGGAGTGTAGGGTACTGCGTGATTGCTGGCTTCCAAATGATTTTAACAGTCATTTTATTTTTCAGTCTGCCACTGTGGAACAAGCAAAAGCAGTCATGTGAAGTAAATTTGGATGCTTCCCATCAAGACAAGCCACTCTCCCTTCTACAACTCATCCGGATTCCTGGGGCAAAAGAGGTGATGGTGACTTTTTTCTGCTACTGTGCCATAGAGCAGACCACAGGGCTCTGGACTAGCAGTTATCTGGTGTTGTATCGTGGGTTATCCACTGACACAGCAGCCAGTTTTGCCAGCCTATTTTTTGTGGGCATCACAGTGGGCAGGGCGTTGAGTGGATTTTTGACTATGAAATTGAATGATACTCAGATGATACGGATGGGAAATAGTTTGATTTTGGTTGGTATTTTGTGTCTGTTTTTGCCATTGGGCGAGAAAAGTGCTCTAGTGGGCTTGGTTCTGGTTGGTCTTGGATGTGCCCCAATCTATCCATCTATTATTCACTCCACCCCAGTACACTTTGGGGCAGATAAATCTCAGGCAATGATTGGATTACAAATGGCATCTGCCTATGTAGGCACCTGCCTTATGCCCCCTGTCTTTGGTGTCATTGCCAATCATATCAGTGTGGCTCTGTTACCACTGTATCTCTTGTTTATCTTGGTTCTTATGGCAGTGATGTATGAGCGATTACTCAAAAGAACATAATATATTGTTTATCCTATTTGTTATCACACCAGACCTGTGCTATTTTGGCAGGTCTGGTGGTTTTGTACCAGTGGAAAGAAGGATTTACCCCTATACTTTCCACACAAAATATGATAGAATAGATAGCTGAACAAAAGTATGATTTTAAAAAACAAGGGGGTGGGTTGCGCAGTGGAGTTTCGGTTACATGCCCCATTTCAACCGATGGGGGACCAGCCAGAAGCCATTGAAGGACTGGTCATGGGATTGGACAATGGAATAGAAGAACAGGTGCTGTTGGGTGTTACCGGTTCCGGTAAGACATTTACAATGGCAAATGTAATTGCAAAGGTAAACCGCCCCACTCTAGTGCTTGCCCATAATAAAACATTGGCTGCCCAGCTGTGTGCAGAGTTTCGTGAATTTTTTCCCGAAAATGCAGTAGAATATTTTGTATCCTACTATGATTACTACCAGCCAGAGGCATATATTCCCCATACAGATACATTCATTGAAAAAGATGCAGCCATCAATGAGGAAATTGACCGGTTAAGGCTCAGTGCCACAGCCTCTCTGATGGAGCGGCGAGACGTGATTGTGGTGGCATCGGTTTCCTGCATCTATGGTCTGGGTGAACCTGCCGACTTTGCACAAATGATGGTGTCCTTGCGTGTGGGAGCCACCTTGGAACGGGATGAGCTGCTCAAAAAGCTGGTGGCAATCCGCTATGAGCGCAATGATATCGCCTTTGAACGCAATATGTTCCGTGTGCGTGGTGATACTGTGGAGGTGTGGCCAGCCTACTGGAAAGATACCGCCATACGGGTGGAATTTTTTGGAGATGAAATTGACCGCATTTCAGAAATCAATGCAGTGACAGGAGCAGCCGTCCGCAAACTGACTAACATTCCCATTTGGCCCGCAACCCACTATGTCACCCCAAAAGAGAAAATGGATGCTGCCATTCAGGAAATCTATAAAGAGCTGGAGGAGCGTGTGGCACAGTTTGAACAGGAGGGAAAACTGGTAGAGGCACAGCGACTGAAACAGCGTACCATGTATGACATTGAAATGATGCAGGAGCTGGGCTACTGTTCAGGAATTGAGAACTATTCCCGTGTGATGGAGGGACGACCGGTTGGTTCCCCACCCCATACCCTGTTAGACTACTTTCCAGATGATTTTGTATTGTTCATTGACGAGAGCCATGTGACACTGCCTCAGGTGAGAGCCATGTACAATGGAGATAAGGCAAGAAAAACGTCTCTGGTGGACTATGGGTTTCGGTTGCCCTGTGCATTTGATAACCGTCCCTTAAAATTTGAGGAATTTGAGCAGCGCATCCACCAGAGAATCTATGTATCTGCTACACCGGGAGAGTATGAACGTACCAGAGCGGGGCAGGTTGTAGAGCAGGTGATTCGCCCCACAGGACTGCTTGACCCAGTCATTGAGGTACGACCAGTGGAAGGGCAGATTGATGACCTGATTGGGGAAATCAATCTGAGAACACAGAAAAATCAGAGAGTCCTTGTGACCACGCTCACGAAAAAAATGGCAGAGGATTTGACTGCTTATCTACAAGGAACAGGAATTCGGGTACGCTATATGCACCACGGTATTGATACCATGGAGCGGATGGAAATTGTGCGTGATTTGCGCCTGGGTATCTTTGATGTATTGGTGGGCATTAACCTGCTGCGTGAAGGATTGGACTTGCCAGAGGTATCTTTGGTGGCGATTTTGGACGCAGACAAAGAGGGATTTTTGAGAAGTGAAACTTCTCTCATCCAGACCATTGGACGTGCAGCCAGAAATGTTGAGGGCTGTGTGATTATGTATGCCGATGTGGTGACACCATCTATGGGCAGAGCCATAGACGAGACCCAGAGACGCAGAGAAAAACAGATGGCATTCAATGAAGTAAATGGAATTGTGCCTAAGACAGTGATAAAATCGGTGCGTGAATTGCTGGATATTGCAGTGACAGGGGAGGAAACCTCCACTAAACGCAAGAAGAATATGACAAAACAGGAGAAGGCGGCAGAAATTGCCAGACTGGAGAAGGCAATGAAAGATGCGGCGAAGATGCTGGAATTTGAACTGGCGGCACAGTTGAGAGACCAGATTATCACCCTGCGTGGGCAATAAGAGAAAGAGGGATTCAAATGGCAAAGAAGGAAGAAAAAACAAATGTGATGCGAGTCTTGGAGCAGAAGAAAATTCCATACCATTCCTATACCTATCCCCATGAGGAAGGTGTGGCAGTAGATGGCATTTCTGTGGCGGAACTCATTGGAAAACCAGTGAACAGCGTCTATAAAACCCTAGTTACCCGTAGCGCAAGCAAGGCAAATTATGTGTTTGTCATTCCAGTAGAGGACAATCTGGACTTGAAAAAGGCAGCCAAAGCAGTGGGGGAAAAATCCATTGAAATGATTCATGTCAGCGAAATTCAAAAACTCACTGGGTATATTCGGGGAGGCTGTTCCCCTGTGGGGATGAAAAAACAGTTTACCACTGTATTCCAGACAGATGCTGAGGAGTTGGAGCAAATCATTGTATCTGCTGGTAAAATTGGATTTCAGGTGGAACTTGCCCCCAAAGACCTGATTGGTCTGGTGCGTGGGCAATGTGCAGATGTGACCATTCAGGAATAAGAACAAGGAGTTATTGCATGCAAGACCATATTTCCATCCGAGGAGCCAGGGAAAACAACCTGAAGAATATTGATGTCACCATTCCAAGAGATCAGTTGGTGGTGCTGACTGGTCTGTCCGGCTCGGGAAAATCCTCTCTGGCATTTGATACCATTTATGCTGAGGGTCAGCGGCGGTATGTGGAATCCCTCAGTTCCTATGCCAGAATGTTTTTGGGACAGATGGAAAAGCCAGATGTAGACTATATTGATGGACTATCTCCAGCCATTTCCATTGACCAAAAGACCACAAGTAAAAATCCACGGTCCACAGTGGGAACGGTGACGGAAATTTATGACTATCTACGCCTTTTGTGGGCAAGGGTGGGAACCCCCCACTGTCCCAAATGCGGGAAAGAAATCAAACAACAGACCATTGACCAAATTATTGACCAAGTTCTTGCCCTATCGGAAGGCACCAAAATTTTGGTAATGGCTCCTGTGGTACGGGGAAAAAAGGGCGAACACGTCAAAATTTTGGAGGATGCCAGAAAATCCGGCTATGTTCGCTGTCGTATTGATGGGATTCAATATGAATTGTCGGAAGAAATCAAACTGGAGAAAAATAAAAAACACACTATTGAAATTGTGGTGGACCGTCTGGTGATTCGCCCCGATTTGGGACGCAGATTGACCGATTCCGTGGAAATTGCCTCCAATTTGGCTGGGGGATTGGTGGTCATTTCTCTGGTTGGCGAAGAAAAGGAGCTTGTCTTTTCTCAAAATTACGCCTGTGAGGACTGTGGGATTTCCATTGAGGAACTGACCCCCAGAATGTTTTCCTTCAATAACCCCTATGGAGCCTGTCCCACCTGTACTGGTTTAGGGGTACAGTTGAAGGTGGACCCAGATTTGGTTTTGCCTAACCGCAGTCTTTCCATTGCACAGGGAGCAATTTCTGCCTCAGGTTGGAACAGTATCAAAGGGGATGGTATTGCTAAAATGTATTTTGAGGCACTGGCAGAACACTATGGATTTTCCTTGGATACACCAGTGCAAGACCTGTCCCCAGAAGTATTGGATGTAATTCTCTATGGTACCCGTGGGGAACCATTGACCATGCACTATGACCAACCCAGAGGGCGGGGTGAAATCCGTCAGGCGTTTGAAGGCATTTGCAACAATCTGGAACGCCGCTATCGGGAAACCCAGTCAGACACCATGCGCCACGAGTTGGAGGAGTGCATGAGTGAGTGTGCCTGTCCCACCTGTAAGGGGCGCAGACTGAGAAAGGAATCTTTGGCAGTGACCGTGGGTGGGCTGGATATTGACACCTTCTGTCACAAGTCGGTCACACAGGCACTGGACTTTATCCAGCAGCTTACGCTTACCCCAACACAGATGCAGATTGCAGAGCGAATTTTGAAGGAGATCAAAAGCAGATTGGGCTTTTTGCAGTCTGTGGGGTTACAATATCTCACACTGTCTAGAAGCGCAGGTACACTGTCAGGCGGAGAAAGTCAGAGAATCCGTCTTGCCACACAGATTGGCTCTTCCCTGATGGGTGTGCTGTATATTTTGGATGAGCCATCCATTGGTCTGCACCAGAGAGATAATGATATGCTGCTGAAAACCATGCAGAATTTGCGTGATTTGGGCAATACCCTTCTGGTAGTGGAACACGATGAGGACACCATGCGGGCGGCTGACTATATCATAGATGTGGGACCAGGCGCAGGTATCCATGGTGGTCATATTGTGGCAGCAGGGATACCAGAGGAAGTGATGCACACAGAGGGCTCTATCACAGGAGAGTATCTGTCCGGCAAGCGCAAAATTCCTGTGCCAAAAGAGCGCAGAAAGGGCAATGGTGGCTATCTGAAGATTTTTGGTGCAGCAGAAAACAATCTCAAAAAAGTAGATGTAGAGATTCCGCTGGGAACTTTGACTTGTGTTACAGGGGTATCTGGTTCAGGAAAATCCTCTCTGGTCAATGAGATTATTTTCAAAAAGCTGGGGGCTGATTTGAACCGTATGAAGGTACGGGCAGGAAAACATCAGCGTGTGGAAGGGGAGGAACTTCTGGATAAGGTCATAGACATTGACCAGTCCCCCATTGGCAGAACCCCACGCAGCAACCCAGCCACCTATACAGGGTTGTTCAATGACATTCGAGAGTTGTTTGCTTCCACACAGGATGCCAAAGCCAGAGGGTATGGACCGGGGCGGTTTTCGTTCAACACAAGGGGCGGTCGCTGTGAGGCATGTACTGGAGATGGCTTGATTAAAATTGAGATGCACTTTCTGCCTGATATCTATGTACCCTGTGAGGTCTGTAAAGGCAAACGGTACAACAGAGAGACACTGGAAGTGCAGTACAAAGGAAAAAATATCTATGAGGTGCTGGAATTGACCGTGGATGAGGCACTGCCCTTCTTTGAAAACATCCCTAAGATTTATAAGCGGCTGAAAACGCTGGAAGAAGTGGGACTGGGCTATGTAAAGCTGGGTCAATCCTCCACCACATTGTCTGGTGGTGAGGCGCAAAGAGTGAAACTGGCAACCGAGCTTTCCAAACGCTCCACAGGAAAAACCATCTATATATTGGATGAACCGACCACAGGTCTGCACAGTTATGATGTACAGCGTCTGGTGGATGTGTTACAGCGTCTGGTGGATGCAGGTAATACAGTATTGGTGATTGAACACAATCTGGATGTCATCAAAACCGCTGACCACATCATTGATTTGGGACCTGAGGGGGGCGACAGAGGAGGTACCATTGTCTGCACTGGTACACCAGAGGAAGTGGCAGACTGTAAGGAAAGTTATACAGGGCAATATCTCAAGCGATTGTTACAACAATGAAAGAGAAAGAAAGTGAGTTAATCAGACATGAGTGAATTGATACAGTGGATGACAGGGACGGATTTGGGCAAGATGTTATCAACCATGATGATGTCTATGGTTCCCATTATTGAGCTGAGAGGAGGCATTCCTTTTGGTGTGGCGTTGGGCTTGCCCTATGCGGAGGCATTTATAGCAGCGGTGATTGGAAATTTAATTCCAGCCCCCTTTATTATTGTGTTCATCCGCCGTATATTTGAATTTATGCGGAAACATATGCCAAGGCTCAATGGTCTGGTGGATAAAATGGAGCAAAAAGCACATCTAAAAGGACAGAAAATGCAAAAATATCAATATTTGGGCTTGTGGCTTTTTGTGGCCATTCCACTGCCAGGCACAGGTGCATGGACAGGCTGTCTGGTAGCGGCTTTTTTGAATATGAGACTAAAATATGCATTCCCTGCGGTCATGATGGGAGTGTTGACAGCCGCCTGCATTATGACGGCTTTGACCCATGTAGGTGTCAACTTGTTTTCCTGATAGCACCCACCTCTGTCCCCTGTCATAGAATGGGGACAGAGGTGATATCATATGAAAACCATATTAGAGATGGTGATGGCGTTTTTGTGTGTGATAGGCATTGCTACCATCCTTTGGGTTGTATTGGGCTGGACCGTGAGACCGGTCTTTTGTAGTCCAGTGATGGTTGTCATACCAGCAAAAGGAGATGGAGGTCAATTGGAAGCACAATTGATGGGGCTTTCCTGGCTGAGGGCAATGGGACTCATACAGGGGGAAGCGATCCTCTATGATGAGGGATTGACACAAAAAGGACGGGAAGTGGCACTTCATCTGGCTCTGCGGTGGCAGTGGGTCAGCTGTTGTCCCAATGGAATGTTGGAGGAATGGGTAGCACACACAGATACATAGAACAGGGGGAACAGACCCATGCTTGAGGAAGAACAAAAGACTTTGAAATTGGAGGGGACCGTCTCCTCCATTATTTTTCAGAATGAGGAAAATGGTTATACCATTTTACGGATGGAAGTTGGAGAAGAAGAAATGACCGTGGTGGGTGTCATGCCTGGTATCTCACCAGGGGAATATGTGACTGTTCAGGGGCAGTGGGTACGCCATGCCACCTATGGAACCCAGTTTCGGGCTGATTTGGTGGAAAGGCGACTGCCCCAGGGGTTAAAGGAAATTTATCACTATCTGGCTTCTGGGGCAGTGAAAGGCGTTGGAAAGGCAACGGCAAGACAACTTACAGAGACATTTGGGGAAGATGTGCTGCGTGTGATTGAGGAAGAACCAGAGAAGTTGACCAAGCTGCGGGGCATTACCCCCAAACGAGCCAGAACCATCAGTGAGACCTTTCGGAAGCAGATGGGAACCAGACGGCTGTTGGAGTTTCTCGCTGACCATGACCTATCCCCTCAGTTGGCAATGCCCCTATTCCGTGCCTATGGAGATGTGGCATTGGAGGTCATCCGTTCCAATCCCTATGTGATGACAGAGAGTGCATTTGGGCTTGAGTTTGCTAAGGCAGATCAGGTGGCCATTGATTTGGGGATTACAGCAGAATCACCCGTGCGTTTGGAAGCCGGGCTTTTGTTTGAGCTGAACCACAACCTGAGCAACGGGCACAGCTTCCTGCCCTATGGAAAGCTGTTGGGTGCCACAGCACAGCTGCTGAGTGTCTCATCTGAGGTGTTGGAGGAGTGTCTGGAGCGACTCACCACCCATGGAGAAGTGATGCAGGAAGCCATTGCAGGGGAGCAGGCAGTGTATCTCCCCAATCTCTATGAGGCAGAAGATTATGTAGCGCAACGTATCTTAGAAATGAGCCATGTAGAGCTGCTCCCTCCAGAAGACTTGGAACAGAAGATGGAAGAAATCCAAAAACGCCATCAAATTACCTACGCTCCCCAACAAAAACAGGCGGTGGAACAGGCGGCAAAACGGCAAATTATGCTGCTGACAGGTGGACCAGGAACGGGAAAAACCACATGTCTGAGGGGTGTACTGGCATTATTTGAGGAACTTGGTTTGGAAACTGCACTGGCAGCACCTACTGGACGGGCAGCAAAGCGACTGGGAGAACTGTGTAAAACGGAGGCTTCCACCATCCACCGGCTGTTGGAAACCGGCTACGATGGGCACAGTGACCAACTGGTCTTTACACACAATGAAGGGGAACCACTGGATGTAGATGCAGTGATTGTAGATGAAGTATCTATGGTAGATGTGGCATTGATGGCAGCCCTTCTGGCAGCCCTGCCCAATGGCTGCCGTCTGATTCTAGTGGGGGACCCAGACCAACTGCCATCGGTTGGTCCAGGCAATTTGTTTTCTGACCTGATACGCAGTCAGGTCGTACCTACGGTACGATTAACCGAAATTTTCAGGCAGGCAGCAGCAAGTGCCATTGTACGAAATGCTCACCTCATCAATCAGGGGATTCTGCCTAACATTCGAGAAAACAACAATGACTTCTTTTTTTTGCAGCGGCGAGATGCCCAATCTACTGTAGAAACAATAGTTGATTTGTGTGTTAGACGTCTACCGGAACGGATGGGAATTCCACCAGAACAAATTCAAGTGCTTTCTCCTACACGGAGAAGAGGAACTGGTACCACTGTGCTCAATCAAGCTTTGCAGCAAGTATTAAACCCACCTGATCCAAAAAAAGGGGAGAGACGATTTGGTGATTGGATTTTTCGAACAGGTGACAGAGTGATGCAGGTAAAAAACAATTATGACATCATGTGGAGGGAGGATGCAGGCTCCCAATCTGGAATGGGAATGTTTAATGGAGACATTGGTGTCATTCAAAGTGTAGATAAAGAGTCTGTTTTGGTGGATTTTGAAGGAAAACTGGTGGAATATACACCGGATATGCTAGGTGAATTGGAACCTGCCTTTGCGGTTACAGTACATAAGGCGCAGGGTAGTGAATATCGAGCAGTTATTTTGGCAGCCTTGGATGGAGCTCCTATGTTGATGACTCGTGGCATTTTATATACAGCAGTGACGAGAGCAAAAGACCTCTTTATTGTGGTAGGAGATGAGTTTGTGATTGCAAATATGACAGTGAATCATCGACAGACCAGACGATATTCTGGATTACGGGCAAGATTGACAAGAGAATTTACATCATAGTACAAAGTACTTGAAAAATGTATGAATGTTGTATAGAATAAATAGGAGCATTGGTCTGCACAAAACGACAGACCCTATAGGAGAGACTAGATTAGACAAAAGAGAGTGGGGTTTGAGTATGAAACAGGGAATCAAAGAAATGATAGATAGTCATTTGCATTTGAGAATCAGTTTTTATGCAACATTGATTTTACTATGTACTTTTTTTATGCTCATCGTCATTACAGCAGTGACAACTAGTGCCAGTATGAATGGGGAAGTAAGGGCAGAAGTACAGGCAATTGCTGAGAAAAACAATAAAATTGTTCAAAGTGTATTTGATGAAGTGGTAGGAGCCATTGATGGTGTATTGCAATATTTGGATGGGGAATATAATAAATCTACAACCTATAATGAAAATACACCAACAAATACAGAAGTAACAGAGGGAACACAGAATGCTGTACAGCCACAGTATTACAGTCAGATTTATGGTGTTCCATGCTCAAAATCCAGCTATGAGGCTGAATTAGTCATGGCTCGCTATTTTGAGATGACAGTCAATGGCAATGAGGCAATCATTAATGCAGGGGCTGGGTTTGAACCATATTGTTTTGATGGTTTGATTGAGGAATACAGTGTCTATTGCCGTGGTGGTGCAACTTCGGGACGTTTAGATGACTATGATGTCTATAGTCAGGAAGTTTACTACAGTATGGCAAAGGAGGCAAAAGGAGCAGTTACTACACCTGCTTGTCAGTGGGAAGGGGTCGATATGATTTCTGTCAGTGCTCCTGTTATGTACCAGAATCAGGTGATGGGTGTGGTCTCCTATGACATCAGCCTGAATTATTTGGAAGCACAGATGCAGTATGAGGGGAATTTTTCCAGTCTACAAGATGCGTTGATTATGGGAGATGGGCAAGTAGCTTGTACAACATTTGATAACATTGCAGTTGGGGAGAGTTTACTGAATCTATTTGGTGATGCAGCCAGCGAGGTTACCAGTTCTATGAGTGAAGGGATTGCTTTTACAGTAAAGAACAAACAGGATAACCAGTTTTATGCCTTTGTACCAGTGAATGCAGCTGGGGCAACTTGGTGGACTGTGGTGCGGTTATCTATTGATGAGATGGAGCTGGTTACTGATCGACTGGTCATTACACTGATGGTTGTCAGTTTTCTGTTTATGTTGCTGATTGTATTCTTGCTTGCAACTTTGATACGGCGTAGCTTAAAACCTGTGGCAGAGCTGGATCAGGCATTGAGTGAGCTGGAACAGGGCAATATTCTGGCAGTAGAGATACACCACAAGGGAAAAGATGAGCTGGGTCATCTGGCAGATGGTCTGCGAGAACTGAGCAATACTCTCAAAAATATTGTGGCAGATGAAATTTATATTTTGGAATCCTATGCCAAAGGGGATTTTGCAGTGGAATCCCGTATCCCACAGCGTTATGTGGGCGACTTTAAAAAGGTACTGGCTGCGGTTGGGGAAGTTTCCCAGAAAATCAGCTATGTATTTAATCAAATTGATGGTGTATCCAATCAGGTTGCAAGTGGTTCTGAACAGATTTCCTCCAGTTCCCAAACGCTGGCACAGGGAGCCAATGAGCAGGCTGCCAGTGTGGAGGAGATGGCTGCCGCAGTGTCTGAGGTAAGTAGTCAAATTGAGAGCAACTTTGAGACTCTGCGCGAATCCAACACACAGACAGAGGAAGTGTTTGAACGGATTGAAGTCAGCAATGATAAAATGAAAGAGATGCTGGCAACCATGGATGAGATCAACACAACCGCAGAGCAGATCAGTGGGATTGCAAAAAATATTGAAGATATTGCCTTCCAGACAAACATTTTGGCACTGAATGCAGCCATAGAGGCGGCAAGAGCGGGAACAGCAGGCAAAGGGTTTGCAGTAGTGGCAGATGAGGTGCGCAATCTGGCAAGCAAGACAGCAGAGGCTTCCCAATATGCTTCCAAGCTGATTGAAAATACAGCCCAAGTGGCAGTGAAAGGGAAGGATATTGCCAATGAGACGGCAGATTCTTTTGAAGTTGTCTATAAGGGCGTAAAAGAAATTTCCAACCGCAATGTCAATATTTTAGAGAGTGCAAAATTGCAGCATCAGGCTATGCAGCAGACAAAAACGGGGATTGACCAGATTTCAAAAGTGGTACAGAGCAACTCCGCAGCATCAGAGGAAAATGCAGTGGCAAGCAGGGAACTGTCTGACCGTTCTAAAGTGTTGAAGTCCCTTGTGATGCAGTTCCAGTACCATAAGCAAGCGGAGAACCGAGACCAATATCTAGTGATGGATGAGGAACAGGAGCCATTACAGGAACCGAATGACACACAAGCCAATCTGTTTTCAAAATATTAAGGGGTATCCAAACCAAGAGAGATGTTATATTGTGTTGCCTAGTTTGTTGCAAAATTTTTTCCTAATGTGTACGGCACGCTAGGATGGGAACGACCGAAAAAAACGGTTCACCTGAACCTCAGGTGAACCGTTTTGTCACCCCCACAGCGCAGATAACATGGGGATAACCTGTTTTTTTCGACTCATAATTTTAGGAAGAAAGGCACAGTTGTCTGCTCCTTTGATGTGAAAAGCCTGACAAATAGCATCTTGATCGCCTACAAATAGTAATTGCGTACCATCTAGGAGCACATCTGTAATCATCAAGGCAACCACATGCATGTGCCTGCGTGAGAGGATTTCATTCATTTCAGACAAAAATTCCTCTTTCCGCTTTAAAAGGCGGTCTGAGTCCATACAAGTAATCTGGCTCACTGCCAGATCATGACCAGCGATGTGGAACTCCTTGTAGTCTGTTTGCAGCATAGCGGAGATGGTTTTATCCTCTCCACAGGTTGCGGAAAAGATCCTCTGTCCCAAATCTTCCAGAGAGACATTGGCAATCCGTGCCATGCGGTTTGCCACATCAATATCACGCTGGGTACAGGTGGGAGATTTAAACATCACTGTGTCAGAGACAATGGCAGCAGCCATAAGACCGGCCATTTTTTCGGTTGGCATCAGCCCTTTTTCCTGATACATACCAGCGATGATGGTATTGGTACTGCCCACTGGTTCATTGCGTACATAAATTGGATTTTTGGTCTCAATATCAGCCA
>CALWON010000013.1 GCA_944383165.1 uncultured Oscillospiraceae bacterium | reverse complement strand
AATGGTACAATAAGCAAATAGACAGGAGTATTTATTATGGAACTACATCATTTCAAAGTGATTGCCAGAATACAGACAGACTTTAAGACGAAATTTGGAATACCAAGGCAAAGTGGATTGGTTCAGGAAGTGGAAGGGAAGATTGTGTTTGAACCAGACTATCGCAATCCAGATGCGGTCAGGGGGCTGGGGGATTTTACACATATTTGGCTCATCTGGCAGTTTTCTGAGGCAGTGCGGGAGCAGTGGTCACCCACCGTACGACCACCCCGTTTGGGTGGTAACAAACGGATGGGGGTATTCGCTACCAGATCACCCTTTCGTCCCAATGCTATAGGGTTATCCTGTGTTAGATTGGAGAAAGTGGAATATACACAAAATGATGGTCCAGTTCTTTATGTCTCAGGGGTTGATTTAATGGATGGTACTCCCATTTATGATATTAAGCCATATTTGCCCTATGCAGACTGTCATCCAGAGGCAGTGGGAGGATTTGCAAGCACACCAAAAGAGGCTACTTTACAGGTTGTCGATCCAAACAACCTGCTTTCCAATGTATGTGAGGAAAAAAGAAAGGCTCTGGTAGGGATTTTATCTCAAGACCCCAGACCAACCTATCAAAATGACCCCAAAAGAGTGTATGGAATGTGTTTTGGTGGGTATGAGGTAAAGTTTAGAGTGGTAGACATTCAACTATGGATTGAGTCTATTTTGGAATAAACTAAGATATGCAAATATCAGGAAGATTTTGCTTGTTTCCTGTGAACCAATACAGTACAATGATGAGCAGAGCAAGTTAGACTGTTCTTTGTAGTGCTCTTAAAATAGTGAAAGGTGAAGCAGGTGAAACAATCATGTGGTTAGGTGTAGATTACTATCCTGAACAGTGGGAGATCTCCATACTGGAGAAAGATTTGGATACAATTTGTGAATTGGGATGCAATGTGATTCGTATTGCAGAATTTGCATGGCATCTCATGGAAAAGACAGAGGGGCAATTTGACTTTTCCTTTTTTGACCATGTGATAGAACAAGCAAAAGCCCATGGCTTAAAGGTTGTACTGGGAACTCCTACTGCAACCATCCCAGCATGGCTTGCCAAAAAACACCCTGATATTTTATCAGAGTTTGAAAATGGAACCAAACGTACCTTTGGGGGACGGCATGTCTATTGCTTTAACAGCCAGCTTATGTATCAATATTCAGAGCGGATTATCCGAGCAATGGCAGAGCACTACAAATATGAGACAGCAGTTGTTGCATGGCAGATTGACAATGAACTGGGACATGAGGGCAGCGACATCTGCTACTGTCATCAGTGCAGAAATGCCTTCCGTACCTATTTAGAGAAAAAGTTTGAGGGAGATATAGACAGACTGAATCAGACCTATGGAACAACCTTCTGGTCTCAGGAGTATAATGCGTTTGATGAAATCCCCATTCCTACACAGACCATTACAACCCACAATCCTGCCCTTCGGCTGGATTGGGAGAGATTTCGCAGTGAAAGCATCGTTCGATTTGCAGAGTTCCAAAGCAATCTTTTAAAAGAGATTATCCCAAATGTGGTGGTCATACATGATTTTCCTGGTGGTGGGTTGGGAAAACATGTAGACTACTCTGTTGTATCCAAATGTCTGGATCTTGCCGCCTATAACAACTATCCAGTGTGGGGCGGACAGCGAGAGCCACTTCCACCCCATGAAATTGCCTTTGGATTGGACTACATCAGAGGGTTGAAGCAGAAAAACTTTTGGATTACAGAGGCAATTATGGGGGCACAGGGGCATGATGTCACTGGATTTTCTCCCAGACCCAATCAGGCGAAGCTATGGGCGTATCAGGGAATGGCTCATGGCTGTGAATCTCTGTTCTTTTTCCGATATCGTGGAGCAACCAAAGGCGCAGAGCAATTTTGCTATGGTGTTTTAGATGCAGACAATGTAAAAAGAAGAAAGTTCTATGAGGTACAGAGCTTTTTCCAGCACATAAAACAGTATGAAAATGTCTTGGAAACACCCATTCAAAGTCAGGTTGCCATTGTATATGATTATGACTCTCTTGCCGCTTTCCGTATTCAGAGACAAAGTGTTCTGTTAGATTGTGAAGCGGAGATGAGACAATATCATAAGTTTTTCTATGACAGAAATGTTCCTGTGGATGTCATTCCAATCCATAGTGATTTGACAGGGTATAAGGTGCTGATTCTGCCACAGATGATGATTACAAAACCAGAGTTTCAAAAAAAATGTATGGAGTTTGTGGAACAGGGTGGGACACTGATTTTGACTTATCGTGATTTTGTAAAAGATACTGACAACAATCTTGTTTTTGGGAAACAGATTCCAGTGGATTTTGACTCCTTTGCTGGTGTGTGTGTGGTGGAAACCGAAAGTCTGCAAGATGGGCAAGTATTTCCATTGGCGGGAGAAGGAGAACTAAAGCATGTGCAGGGTAATGGAGGTATTTTCCGTGATATGCTGATGGTCAGTGATGCCCAAGTGTTGTTGCGATACCAAGATGAGTTTTATCAGGAATTTGTGGCTGTGACAAAGAAACAGCAAAAAGATGGCTATGTGTATTATGTGGGCTGTGGGTTGGAAGAATCGGTTTTGGAAGAAATTCTGGAACAGGTGACAGCGGAGCAGAATATACCAACCATTCACACAGAATCTAGTGTGGAGGTAGTGTGGCGTGGAGAGGGAAAAGACCGAATTTGTATGGTTCTCAACCACAACGCCCATGAGGTGACATATGAAAACCAGACATTAGCACCCTTCCAATGTGCAATCCATCAAACAACAATGTAAAAACTGATTGAAAGTAGTAAGACAGCAGAGTGTAAGAAAACCACTTACATTCTGCTGTCTTTTCTATTATTTTATTATACTTGTCTTTTCATGAGTAGAGAGCCAATCCTGATAAGAGTCACTGGATTGAATTTGACCAACAGCGGAAAATGAGGCATGAGAAAACGAGAAAATTTCCTGTGCAAGGGATTTTAATTGAGCACAGGTAATTTGGTCATAGGCGTCTAAAATTTCTTCTATTTCCTTAATCCGACCATAGGACAGAGTGGAGACACCCATATGGCTCATACGAGCCTGTACCGATTCTGTACCCATAAGAATGTTTGCTTTAGTCTGTTCCTTTACCCGGGTCAATTCTTCCTGTGAGGGACCATGTTCAGCCAGAGTTTGTACAATGGATGCAATGGTATCCAGAGCCATTTGCTCCTGCTCCTGACCAAGTGCAGCATAGATTCCCACAAATCCTGTGTCTACATAGTCAGACAGATAGGAATAGATGGTATAGCACAGACCACGCTGCTCACGCAGTTCCTGAAAGAGACGAGAGGAACAGCCACCACCTAAAATGGAATTGAGTAAAATCAACTGATAGCGTCGAGGGTCAGGAAAGGGCAGACCTGGGAATGCCAAAATCAAATGATTTTGTTCAATGGCTTTTTCTCTTACCGTTACAGCAGGGCGATAACTGGCAGAAATTTGTTCTGAACGCTGGCGTTTTGGAAGGGTGTTCAGATAATCAATCAATGTCTGTACATGGGCATCTGTAAAGCTGCCGGCGAGGGAGACAACAATGGAAGTGGAACAATAGTGGTTATCATGCCAAGTTCGGAGCCAGTCCCCATCCATCTGTGACAATGTGGAGGCTTTCCCCAGAATGGGGCGACCCAAAGGGGTATCCTGATAGATTGCCATAGAAAGTTGTTCTGCACATAAATCTTCTGGGGTATCTTCATACATATCAATTTCTTCGAGAATGACACCACGCTCTAATAATACATTTTCCTGTTCAAAGGTGGAGCAAAAGAGCATGTCACACAAGAGAGAAATGGTGCGGTCTAAGTGGGTATCCAGACAGCGGGCATAAAAACAGGTGTTTTCTTTGGTGGTATATGCGTTTACTTGCCCACCCAAAGCATCCATTTCTTTGGCAAGTGCAGAGGCAGAACGGGTTGTGGTGCCTTTGAATAGCATATGCTCAATAAAATGGGCTGCACCATTTTCAAAGTCTGTTTCGTGTCGGGAGCCTACCCCAATAAAAAAACCAATAGCGGCAGAACGTACATTTGGCATATGTTCTGTTAAAATACGCACACCGTTGCATAGTGTGATCACCTCGTGCATAATCTACTCTCCTTTATCGCAAAATTTAGGTCTATTATATCATAAAATGCCATGTAGTAATACAACATACACAAAGGAATCGAATGGAAGAAAAATACCCAAAACCTGTATAGGGATGGAGAGAGCTGGTAACAATAGAGTTCGGAGGTGGTTTCGATATGAAACACAATCGCTTGGGAAAACTGGGCGAATTCGTACTGGGAAAGGGCTTCTACATAGTCCTATTCCTGTGCGTAGCCGCAATTGGAATTTCGGGCTATTTTTTGATTGATTTTGTCAATGTAGAAGAAGAATCCAAATCAGTCACCGCAAACCCCAGCATCACATTACCAGACAGCAGTGCATCTGTCACCACACCAAAGCCAGAGCAGGAAACCAAACAGGAGACAACAGAAACAGAGAAACCTGTACAGGAATCCATGCCAGATGACCCAGAGGCAGTGGAACCAACACAGGAAACACCAGAAGCTCCAGAAGCGCAACAGGAAGAGCACAAACCTGTGGTGTATACCTGGCCGGTAAAAGGGGAAATTTTGCGTACCTTCAGTTTAGAAACCCTGTCCTATGATGTGACCATGGGAGACTGGAGAACCCACAATGGAATTGATATTTCTGCTGAGGCTGGGTGGAATGTAATGGCAGCAGGAGAAGGTCAAGTTGTGGATGTGTATGAGGATGCATTGATGGGTGTGACTGTTGTGGTACAGCAGCCAGATGGAGTTGTGGCAACCTATTCTAATTTGGCATCCAATCCACCAGTATCTGTGGGAGATGCTGTTGATACAGGAAGTATTTTGGGGCAGATTGGAGATACAGCCATTGCAGAAAGTGGACTGAAAAGCCATTTGCATCTGGAAATGACAGCAGACGAGCAGGCAGTAGACCCTCTGAACTACTTGCCAGAAAAATAAGGAAGGAAAATAGCTGCAATTCTATGAGTTGCAGCTATTTTTAAAAGCAGGTGTAAAATATGAACAATATCCGAACTGATTTGGCACTGGAAGCCAAGGAGTTGTGGGAGGAGGGGGCAAAAGAAACTACCACACTACAAGGTGTAAAAGCCAAAGAATACCAATGTGAGGGCTTTGTATGTGAAGAAGTCAGGATTTTAGATGAGAGAGGCGAACATGCCCTCAAAAAACCAGTGGGAACTTATATTACTGTCAATTTAGAGGGATTGCTGACAGGGGAAGAAGGAATTTTTCAGCGGGCAATTCAGGTGATGGCAAAAGAATTGTCCCAGTTATTGCAGCCAAAGCAGACACAGGGGCTTGTATTGGTGGCAGGATTGGGAAATAGAGCCATTACACCAGATGCACTGGGACCCAAAGTCCATGATTATACGTTAGTTACCCGTCATCTGGTGGAACATATGCCAGAACAGTTTGGTGGGTTTCGTCCAGTGATATCTCTGGCAACTGAAGTTTTAGGAACCACAGGAATAGAAAGTGGAGAGTTGGTACAGGCAGTATGTGAAAAGGTAAAGCCAAGCTGTGTCATTGCGGTGGATGCACTGGCAGCCCGTTCCCTGGAGCGTCTGTGTAAAACGGTGCAGTTGTGTGATACAGGCATTACACCGGGGTCTGGAGTGGGGAATCACAGGATTGGGCTGAATGAGCGTTCTTTAGGAGTTCCTGTTATTTCAATAGGGGTACCCACTGTGGTTGAGGCAAGGACACTGGCGATTGATTTACTGCATGGACAGACTCACCCCCTATTAGAACAGGGAGAGGGGCTTTTTGTAACCCCAAAAGAGATTGACAGACAGGTGAATGAATTTGCAAAAGTAATTGGATATGGGATTGGGATGGCACTACATCAAGGTGTATGCCTTTCTGATTTAGAATACCTGCTAGGATGAGCGGAAAAATGAATCGTTGATGGAAAAGGAGGATGGATTTTATGGTAAAAGGTATTACAAAACAGGTGATTTTGGTAAAGTCACCAGACCCCAAATTATTTGAGGAGGCAATTTTTATTGTAAAAGAGGAGGCATTGGCAAAAGAGGGCTTGGATGCAGAACAGGTGATACGACAGGCAAGGCAGGCTGCGGATTGTTATTTGAAAGGCAATCGCAACTGGAAACGTACGTTGCAGAAAATGCCCCTGCTGACAGGGCTTTTATGGTGCGCAGCAGGTGGGGTATTGGCATCAGGAATCTGGATGGTTTCTATGTTTTTATTTTGAAAGGTGAGGTCGGATTGCCGACCTCACCTTTCTATACAAAATTAAGTGGTCTAAGGCATAAAAAATCAGAGAAAACACATCTATTCAAGAGGGGGAAGTTGCTCTTATAATAATGGAATTATCATAGAAATGGGGGAGTCATATGACCAAAGATTTGACTGTGGGAAGTCCAATGAAATTAATTGTTGATTTTGCGGTACCAATGCTGCTTGGTATGCTGTTTCAACAGTGTTACAACATGATGGATACTATGATTGTGGGAAAATTGTTAGGAGCTTCTGCATTGGCAGCGGTGGGTTCTACTGGTTCCATACAGTTTTTGGTGATTGGATTTTGTATGGGTATCTGTAGTGGTTTTGCCATTCCTGTGGCGCAGAAAATGGGAGCGGGAGACCATAGCGGGATGCGTCAATGCGTTGCCAATGCAGGGTGGCTGTCTATCCTGTTTGCAGTGGTTGTTACCATTGTGACCTGTGTGTTTTGCCATCAAATTTTGACAGGGATGAACACACCACAGGATATTTATGAGGGAGCATACCGGTATCTTTTCGTGATTTTTCTGGGTATACCAGCCACCTTTTTGTATAATCTGTTGGCAGGGATTATACGGGCTTTGGGCGATAGTAAAACGCCAGTTGTTTTTTTGGCCATTGCCTCCTTCCTCAATATCGGACTGGATTTTGTTCTGATTTTATATTTCAATACTGGTGTAGCAGGGGCTGCCATTGCCACAGTTGTTTCACAGAGTGTTTCTGGTATTGCCTGTCTCCTCTATATGAGAAAAAAATACCCCATTTTACATATGACAAAAGAGGAACGGCGTATCAATGGAAGGATCTGCCGGTGGCTATGCCTTATGGGGGTACCCATGGGGCTACAGTATTCCATTACCGCCATTGGCTCCATTGTATTACAGACCGCAGTGAATAGTTTGGGCAGTGCCTATGTGGCAGCCATTGCGGCAGGAAGCAAACTATTTCAGATTATGTGTTGCCCATTTGATGCAATGGGAGGCACAATGGCCACCTATTGTGGACAGAATGTAGGTGCACAGAAACTGGAACGGTTGGGGCAGGGCATCCGGTCCTGTGTGATTTTGGGTGTTGGGTATGCTGTGTTGTCTTTTGGGGCAATCCTGTTGTTTGCACCAGAGATGGCCATCCTGTTTTTGGATGTAGGGGAGCAGTCAATCATCCAGAATACCGTCAAATATACCACCATTTTGGGTGCATTTTACATTCCTTTGGCATTGGTCAACATTTTGCGTTTTTCCATTCAGGGAATGGGGTTCAGCAACTTTGCAATTTTGGCAGGTGTAATGGAGATGCTTGCACGTACTGGTGTGGGAATATGGCTGATACCTGTTTTTGGGTTTACAGGTGCTTGCTGTGCCTCTCCTGCTGCATGGATTTGTGCAGACCTGTTTCTCATCCCTGCCACAGTATGGTGTATCCACTCTTTGAAAAAGAAACTGTCAACAGAAAGTCCTGAAAATATGGACCAGATAGACTCAAAAGAAAAGAAATGGTGTCTCTGATTTCATCAGAGACACCATTTTTTTAACGCCAATAGTCAGTTTTTTCTTTTAGCCCGATATTGGATGCTTTAAAGACTGGCTTCTTTCCAGATTTTCTCTGGGACCAATAGTCATTCATAGCAGCAAGGGCAGGACGAGACAGTAAAACGATTACAGGGAGGTTTAAGATTGCCATCACACCCATCAGCACATCGGCAAGGTTCCATACCACATCAATACTCTGGCTAGCACCAATCAAAACCACAAACATGGCAAAGACACGGAATCCGAACATAAAGCTTTTTGGGGGTGCTTCTTTGAAAATAAAGCTCCAGGCATTGTCTACATAATAGAGGTTGCCGATGAGTGTAGTAAAAGCAAACAGGACCATAGCAACTGTGATGAAGATAGGTCCAACTGTACCAAATACAGTGGATAGGGCCTGCTGGACATAGGGAGCGCCCTGCATAGCGGCATCAGGCTCCACACCAGAACACAGAAGCATAAATGCTGTGGCAGTGCAGATGAGAAGGGTGTCAATAAAAACAGACAGCATCTGGACAAGCCCCTGCTTGACTGGATGGCTTACGTTAGCAGAGGCAGCGGCGTTGGGAGCGGAACCCACACCAGCCTCATTGGAAAACAGACCACGTTTGATACCATACATCATACAGGAGCCTGTAAAACCGCCAAAAATAGCCTGGAAGTCAAAAGCCTCAGAGAAAATACGTCCAAAGACCTGGGGCAGTAGCTGGATGTTCATAATAATCACAATGATAGCAACCAGCACATAGAGCCCACCCATAAATGGAACCAAAGTGGAGGTAATAGCAAGGATACGCTTTCCGCCGCCCATAATGCAGTAACCCACTAGAACAGCCAGAACAGCACCAATAATCCAGGGAGTTGTGGCAGTATCATAGAAGGCATAGCCAGAAAAGGTGTCCTGAAGATTGAAGGAAGCAACCATGTTAAAGCCAACGGCATAGGTAATAATCAGGGACAGAGCAAATACAATGGCAAGGGGTCGGCTATGGAGTGCAGCCTCTATATAGTAAGAGGGACCGCCGTAACTTTCCCCAGTTTCTG
Source organism: uncultured Oscillospiraceae bacterium (assembly GCA_944383165.1). Lineage (GTDB taxonomy): Bacteria > Bacillota > Clostridia > Oscillospirales > Oscillospiraceae > Lawsonibacter. Next base: position 30,695 of record CALWON010000013.1, on the reverse strand, counting down.
GATTGTGGCGTTTGTAAATTTGCGCCAGTGTGGACTCTACAAAGGCAGAGGCACCGCCGATGATGGCAATAACCCACATCCAAAACACAGCACCATAGCCACCCAAACATATTGCACTGGAAATACCCACAATATTGCCTGTACCCACACGGGAGGCAGTGGAGACCATCAATGCCTGGAAGGAGGAGGTGGAGCCGGCTTTTTCTGGCTTTTCTCCTACCACACGGATGGATTCCGCAAACATGCGGAATTGAATGAATTTTGTGCGGATGGTGAAATATAATCCAACCGCTAAGAGCAAAATAATCAGCAAATAGGAGTACATGAAATTGCTGATTTGAGCCAAAATTGCATTCATAAAACACTCTCACTTTCTTCAGTTTTGTGTCAAATTGCTCTGTTTGTACCAGTTTAGAGACAAATTTGACCAGACAACATTATACCGTATAAACGACTAGTTGCATAGGGGAACTTCCCACAAATAAAAACTTTGTTAAAAAAACCGAAAAAATGGAGACGGTCAATCAGAACCGTCTCCGTATCGGGCAGGGCAAAAGTTTAGTAGGCTACACCCCAATAAATCATATGTTTTGCAGGTTTGCCACAGCATACACAGGTTTCTCCCACAGATTCCTGCTCAATGGGCATACAGCGGGAGGTGACGCCAGCTTCCTCTTTCATTTTCAGCTCACAGTCCAGCTCACCGCACCACATGGTTTTGGCAAAGCCGCCCTCAGTCTGCATAAACTCTTTTACATCATCCAGAGTGAGACACACTTTGGTGTGTTCCTCCAGGTTCTTTTTGGCACGCTCATACAGCCCCTGATGGACAGCATCCAAAAGCTGGGTCACAGTTGCTTCCAGTTCAGCAAGGGGGACAAAAATCTTTTCTCCATTGTCACGACGGCAGATACAGCACTGACCTTTTTCCATGTCCTTAGGACCAATTTCCACACGCAGAGGAACGCCCTTCATTTCATATTGGGCAGCTTTCCAACCCATGGTCTGGTCACTGTCATCCATTTTAGCACGGATGCCAGCTGCCTGTAGACGCTCTAACAGTGCAGAGGCAGCGTCCAATACGCCCTCCTTGTGCTGGGCAACAGGAATCACCATAGCCTGAATGGGAGCAATGCGAGGAGGCAGCACAAGGCCGTTGTTATCGCCGTGGGTCATGATAATACCACCAATCATACGGGTGGAGACACCCCAGCTTGTCTGATGGGGGTAGTGGAGTTGGTTGTCTTTTCCAGTAAAGGTAATATCAAAGGCTCTAGCAAAGCCATCTCCAAAATAGTGGCTGGTGCCTGCCTGCAATGCCTTTTTGTCGTGCATCATACATTCAACGGTGTAAGTCTCCTCTGCGCCGTTAAATTTTTCTTTGTCAGTTTTACGCCCTTTGACCACAGGCATAGCCAGTACATTTTCCAGAAAATCTGCGTAAATGTTCAACATCTGTTCCGTTTCAAAACGTGCGTCCTCCTCTGTGGCGTGCATGGTGTGACCCTCCTGCCACAAAAATTCACGGTGACGCAGGAAAGGGCGGCTGGTTTTTTCCCAGCGCAGCACAGAACACCACTGGTTATACAGTTTTGGCAGGTCACGATGGGAATGGATCACATTCTTATAGTGTTCACAAAAGAGGGTTTCAGAGGTGGGGCGGATGCAATAGCGTTCTTCCAGCTTCTCACTGCCGCCATAAGTGACCCATGCACACTCAGGAGCAAAACCCTCTACATGGTCCTTTTCTTTTTGTAGCAGGCTCTCAGGAATCAGCATAGGAAGATATACATTTTCATGCCCGGTAGCTTTGAACATCTTATCCAGTTCACGCTGAATATTCTCCCAGATGGCATAGCCATAGGGGCGGTAGATGAACATGCCTTTGATAGAGGAATAGTCAATCAGTTCAGCCTTTTTACACACATCGGTGTACCATTGAGCAAAATCAACCTCCATATCGGTGATTTGCTCAACCTGTTTTTTGTTTGCATTCTGTGCCATAATTGGTTCAGTCCTTTGTTATTATAATAAAAAAGAAAACTCGTACTAGCTATTCTATAAATTAGAACAGAAAAAGTCAAGGGAAGGGATAGAAAAAACAAAAACTTATGTGTTACAATGGGGGACAATAACCATGGGAATGAAGGAAGTGGATTGAATGGATGCAGCAACACGCAGAAATGCCATATACACCAAATTAAAAGCGACTCAATGCCCAATCAGTGCAACTGCATTGGCTGCCCAGTTTCAAGTGAGCAGACAGATTATTGTGGGGGATATTGCTCTGTTGCGTGCCGGTGGCTTGGAAATTATTGCAACGCCACGGGGGTACCTGTTGCCTCAAAGTTCCTCTGCCCTGACCAAAACGGTGGCTTGTGTACATGGAGCGGAGGGGATGGAGCGGGAATTGGAGTTAATGGTAGAAAATGGATGTCATATAATGGATGTGATAGTAGAGCATCCTGTTTATGGGCAGTTAACAGGGCAGCTCCATTTGATGTCTCTGCATGATGTACAGGAATTTGTAGACCATGTGAGAAAACATCAGGCACAGCCTCTGTCTGCCTTGACAGGAGGCATTCATTTTCATACCTTGAAATGCCCCAATTTGGAATGCTATCATCGTGTTTTGGATGGGCTCAAACGGGAGGGGTTCCTCTTCCAGGAGACGGATAGGGATTGACAAATGAAACAATCTGTGTACAATGAGGTTTACATATGTCTTGACATATGTAAACCTCATTGTTTGGGAGGGTTTGAAAATGGGAAAGATAAGGGAGTTTTTAACACGAAAGAATGTAGTCATTTCAGCGAAACGGTATGGGATTGATGCCTTGGGGGCAATGGCACAGGGGCTTTTTTGTTCCCTGTTGATTGGTACCATTTTAAACACACTTGGCACACAGTTTCATATTGGTGTGCTGACCATGGAACTATTGAATATCAATGGAACAGGCTACACAATAGGAGGGCTGGCATCTTTTATGAGTGGGCCTGCTATGGCAGTGGCCATAGGATATGCGCTACAGGCACCACCTATGGTTCTGTTTTCCCTTGTGACAGTGGGCTATGCTTGCAACGCACTAGGGGGAGCTGGTGGACCTCTGGCCGTGCTGTTTGTGGCAATTTTGGCAGCAGAAATAGGAAAACTGGTGTCGAAAGAGACAAAAATTGATATTCTTATCACACCCATTGTTACCATTTTGGTAGGGATAGGGGCAGCATGGCTCATTGCGCCCCCCATTGGAGGGGCAGCCAGTGCCTTTGGGCAGTTGATTATGAGAACTACAGAGCTACAGCCCTTCTGGATGGGGATTTTGGTGTCAGTCCTAGTGGGGATTGCCCTGACTTTGCCCATTTCTTCTGCAGCTATTTGTTCTGTGCTGGGTCTGACCGGGTTGGCAGGTGGTGCAGCCGTGGCAGGCTGCTGTGCTCAGATGGTAGGCTTTGCGGTACTGTCTTTTCGGGAGAACCGCTGGGGCGGGCTGGTGTCTCAGGGACTGGGGACTTCTATGCTACAAATGCCCAATATTGTGAAAAATCCACTGGTTTGGATTCCAGCCACATTGGCTTCTGCTGTGACAGGACCACTGGCAACCTGTTTTTTTCGATTGGAAATGAATGGGGCAGCCATTAACTCAGGGATGGGAACCTGTGGTCTGTGTGGTCCTATTGGTATTTGGACTGGCTGGGTTTCTCCCAGTCAGGATGCACTCAATCAAGGTGCAGTGGCTATGGCACCCTCTGGATTTGACTGGTTGGGGCTTATCATGATTTGTTTTGTGTTGCCTGCGGTTTTGACTTGGATATTTGGGCTATTGTTGCGAAAAATTGGTTGGATTCGGGAGGGAGATTTGACACTTCCTCAATAAAAGAAGGGGAAAATTGATAGAAACCCATTGACAAAATTGAAAAATTAGATATAATAATAGGGCTTGACTGTAAGAATGAGTCAAGTTATCCTTGCTCCTGACATGAGGTCGGGGGCCACAAGACCATAAGGAGGTGCAACAAATATGGCAAAGATTAACGCAAACTACGAGGCAATGTATATCCTGGATCCCACCCTGGGTGAAGAGGCTGTCGCTGCTCTGGTGGCTAAGTTCAAGGGCGTTGTTGAGGCAAATGGTACCGTCTCTGAGGTTGATGAGTGGGGCAAGCGTCGTCTGGCTTATCCCATCAACGATATGATGGAGGGTTACTATGTGCTGATGACCTTCAACGCTGCAGCAGCCGTTCCTGCTGAGCTGGATCGTATTTTCCGAATCACTGATGGCGTGATGCGTTCTCTGATCGTTTGTAAGGATCAGTAAGAGAGGCGAAGAACAATGTTGAATAGAATTATCATTATGGGGCGTTTGACCCGTGATCCAGAACTGCGTCGTACTCAGACAGGTCTGCCTGTGGCATCCTTTACCCTTGCAGTGGATCGGGATTTTAAGGATAAGACCACGGGAGAAAAAGGCGTCGATTTTATTGATGTAGTTGCATGGAGAAGTACAGCGGAGTATGTCAGCCGTTATTTTACCAAGGGACGTATGGCAGTTGCAGAAGGTCGACTTCAAATACGTGATTGGACAGATAAGGATGGCAATAAGCGTCGTACTGCCGAAGTAGTTGCAGAAAATGTATACTTTGGAGATTCCAAGCGAGACGGGGATGGCGGAAGCTATGCTGGTAATACAGGGGCTTCTGGTGGTTATTCTAGCAACAGCTACCCATCCAATCAATATGCCTCTCAAAACAGTTATAATGCCCCAGTATCTGGACCGGAGAACTCCGGTTATGGTTCATCCTCCAATTTTGGGAATGACCAATACAGCGATATGTCCGATATTGACGGTGATTTACCGTTTTAATCTTGAACCGATATGGTTTTAAAAGGAGGTTACACTCATGGCTATGGAACGTGAAAACCGTGCTCCTCGCGGTCGTAAGCGCCGCAAGGTTTGTGCTTTCTGCGTAGATAAGGTAGAGTGCATTGACTATAAGGATGCAGGTAAGCTGCGCCGCTATACTTCTGAGCGTGGCAAGATTCTGCCCCGCCGCACTACTGGCACCTGTGCAATGCATCAGCGTCAGCTGACCGAGGCAATCAAGCGTGCCCGTCAGGTTGCTCTGCTGCCCTATGTGACTGACTAATATAGGTCACAGGTTCTTTTTTGCAGTAAGAGAGCGGAAAAGATATATGATTGTGCTTAAAATGGCATGTCCTTTTATGGGGCATGCCATTTTGTGCTATTCATAGATTTTTCCCATATACAAAAGTTTTGCAACCGTTTGATAGTCTATATGTTCTGAAAAAATATCGTCATCAATAGAGGATGTGTCTTCAAGATAGCTTGCAATTTGCTCCAGATAATCAGAAATAGAGGGATTCCCCCATTCATTGGTATGTTCTCTTGCATCCATTGCCAATGCGTTTATAAAACAGAGAAACTCTGCTTTGTTTGTGATGTGTTCTATTTGCTCTACTAAATCTCTCATAGATACCATCCTATATAAATAGAATTTCTATCATATTTATAAAGAAAAACTTGACTTTATTCCTAAGAGCACAATTTCCATTTATAAAATAATAGTATACCATTTCATAAATGGAAATTGTAAAGGAATAAAAAGAAAATCATAGATGTTTCGTTTCGTGAGTCAAGAGTAACATGAGACTGGCAGAGCGGGGCGGAAGGGTCAGAATGTGTCCCTCAGAGGATACTTGTAGACGTGCAGAACCCAGCAACAAATGAATCCACTCCTGTTTCTCCAGTGGCAGGGTTGCACTTTCGTCCCCTGTATTAAAGGCAGCCAGAACAGTTTCCCCTTCATAGCTCCGTGTAAATGCCAAAATATGCCCAGTTCCTGCACGATAGACAATATTCCCTCGACGCAGTGCGCTGTGCTGTTTGCGCAGGTGACCCAGTCGAGAAAACCAGCCCAGTAACTCGGAATCCTCACGTCCCCAAGGGAAGGTACGACGGTTAAAGGGGTCCTCAAATCCCTCCATACCAGCCTCATCACCGTAGTAAATGGTGGGAGAACCTGGGAAAGCAAACAAAAGAGCAGCACCCAGTTTCAAAAGTTCTTTGCCCCGCCGTCTCTGGTCTGGTTCCAGATGAAAATTAGCACGCCACTCTCTGGAGTGGTCACGGCAGTCACTGCCAGTTCCTAACAGGGTTAAAATACGGGGTGTGTCGTGTGTACCCAGAGAATTCATGGCAGAGTAAAAGGCGAAAGGTGGATAGTTTTCTCGCAGAGTTTCCATGTCTTCCACAAAATAACGAGCGTCTCCACCCAATAAATATTGTAGACAGGCGTTGCGGAATGGATAGTTCATAAGACCGTCGCAGTGCCCCCCTAAAATATGACGGCGACGAACCCCATAAGCCATTTTGGTGGAGCCATCTTCCCATACCTCACCAATGACCACTGCATTGGGATTTTCTGCTCGGGCTGCCTCATGAATTCCATGTACAAAATCATCTGGCAGTTCATCTGCCACATCCAGACGCCAGCCATCTGCACCTGCACGCAGCCAACGGCGCACCACAGAATTTTCATCCCCAAAGATAAAGGCACGATAAGAGGGGTCATGTTCATTCACGGCTGGCAGAGAGTAAATGCCCCACCAACTTTCATACTGGTCTGGCCAGTGAATGAAGTTAAACCAGGAGCGGTAGGGAGAGGATTCAGACTGAGAAGCACCTGCTTCTTGATAGAAGCCATCTCCGTTGAAGTAGCGGCTTACGTAGCCAGTATGGTTGAACACACCATCCAGCATAATTTTCATACCCAACTGGTGTGCCTTGTCGCAAAGCTGAGAAAATTCTTCATTGGTTCCCAACATGGGGTCTACACAGTCATAGTCGGCAGTTCCATATCTGTGGTTTTCGGCAGCTTCAAAAATAGGACAGAAATAGAGCGTCTCCACCCCTAAATTGTGTAAATAGTCCAGTTTTTCCATAATACCACGGAAATTACCACCAAAGAAATCGCGGTTGCGAATTTCACCGTTTTGGTCTGGTCGATACTCTGGGGTCTCCTGCCAAGAGGCATGAACCCAGCGTCCACCCACCATACCAGTGGGGTCAGGAACACGAGTACGCCGGAAACGGTCGGGAAAAATCTGGTAGGTTGTACCCTCGCCAAACCAGCTTGGAACCACCTCTTGATTGTCATACACTGTGAGCTGAAAGGGTCCCAGTTCCTGTTTCATTTTTCCATCAATACGGGTCAGCGTAAAGGAGTACCAAATTAGACCGACATACCCCTCTGTCTCCAGTGTACAGGAAAACAAATCCCGATTTCCATCCATACCGCACCAAGGCAGAGGAATGGTGACAGCGCGGTTTTCCTGAAATTCATAATAAGCGGTCAATGTGGCGTAGGAAAACCCCTCCTGACGGTAGGGGCGAAGAGTCAACTGTACAGGGGTACCAGAGGCAACAGCTCCATAGGGAGTTTTGTACCGTAAATCCCTGGAATTAAAAGTGGACTGATGGGACAAACGGAATCATCCTTTCCTTATCAATAGAATCAATGAGATAGAATACACCACCATTTTGATAAATGGTGGCGCATATAAGAGAGCAACAAATTAGTACTGATAGCTGCCGCCACCAATGAATTCACGCAGAAGGGCATCTTTGGCAACTAAAGCTGGGTCAATTGCCTCAAAATATTGAAATGCCTGCACCATATCAATCAGCTCCGCACGGCGTACATTGTCCTCAGGGATAGATTGCAGCATAGGCAGAGCGTAGTGTTTCATCACAGATACTTCATATGGGAAAGAAGAGTCAAACATGATGTCTGCTTTGTTTTTGTAGGGGGAAATATACAGTTTTTCGCCTCGGCGTACATTTGCCCACATATCTAGGGTATCTGTAGCATCGGTGCCACGAAAATTGTAGTCGCGTACAACACGGCGGGTGAGGCGCATCCAAGTCCCCTTAAAGCGAAGCACTGCCCCATCGTTGACATTGGAGCGGGCTGAGATATATAGCTTTGTGGCTTCAGGGTGTTGGGTTGTAATTTCATCATTCAGGGCATGAATTCCCTCAAACACTGCAATTTCATTCTTTCCAAGTTTCAAGGGGGTGCCTCGGCTGTCATTGCGCATTTGACGGACAAATTCATATTTTGGAATAATAATTTCCTCTCCTTTGGTCAAAGCGGTAAAATGCTGGTCTAATAGTTCCATATCCAGACATAGTGGGGATTCATAGTCAATGGCACCTTCTGGGGTACGGGGGGCAGTTTTTGGATGAATGGTTTTAAAATAGTTATCCATTGCCACCGCATGTGTATTAACCCCTCGACGTTGTAGTTCCTCTGCAATTTTTAATGCAGTGGTGGTTTTACCGGAGCCAGAGGGACCAGAGAGCAATACAATGGGGCTTTGATCCAGATTAGATAAAATTTTATCTGCTGCCAAAGCCACTCTTTGGGCGTAGTTTTCATCGCACTCAGCCAGAAACTCCACAACATCTGACTGAATCCTGCGATTGATTTCCTGTAGTTGATATGCCATAAAACTCCACTCCTTCTCAAGTGCCTTTTATTGCTGATAAAATTTTGGAATCTGGTCTTTTTGTGCCAATACCTTTTCAAAACCTGAAAGATAGTCATGGGGATATTTGGGGTTGGGCAGACGGAGAATTTTTCCTGTGGAGCGGTTGACCAATTTTGTCATGCCACCACCACCTACAGATAGAACCGTTTGCAGTTCCTCCATCATAACAATGTTATATACACTTTCGGTACCAGGTTTACACCAGCCTATATTTTCCAGCGAACCTGACATATATTTTTGTCGATACAGGTAGTATGGTGCATATTCGGCTGTTTGCAGTGCATGAAATGAGTAGTCAAGCATCTGAGAGACCATGTCTCCTTGGTTGGACTGACAGCCGGATTCCATCAACTTGGAACCCTTCTTCATTGCCAGAGTATGCACCGTAATGTTTTCTGGTGCCATAGCCAGTACCCCATCTAAGGATTGACAGAAACCAGAGTAGGTATCTCCCGGCAAACCGGCAATTAAGTCCATATTGATGGACGAAAAGCCCATAGAACGGGCAAGATGGTAGGTGTCTACAATTTCCTGTGCAGTGTGTTTGCGACCAATGGTCTCCAATACAGAATCCTGTAATGTCTGTGGGTTGATGGAGATGCGGTCAATCTGGTGCCGACGGAGAACCGCCAGTTTTTCTGGGGTAATGGTGTCAGGGCGTCCTGCCTCTACGGTATATTCTATACACCCAGATAGTGGTAGATGTTCTTTTGCCACATGGAGCAGGTGGTCAAGCTGTGCAGCAGACAAAACGGTAGGGGTACCGCCCCCTACATAGAGGGAGAAAATGGAGAACCCCATTTTCTCAAGAATGCTGCCAGTATAGATTAGCTCCTGCTCCACGTGTTCCAGATAGGGTTCCACTAAATGCAGCATTTTTCCAATCTCCCCAGAGACAAAGGAGCAATAGGAGCAGCGTGTGGGGCAGAAGGGAATGCCAATATAGAGGGATACTTGTGTGGGGGATAGGGTCTGTTCCACACCCAGGCTGTAGTGGGCACAATCAGTGGCAAGCTTTGCACGGACAGGGGAAACGTGGTAAACCTGCTCTAGCTCCTTCTGTGCAGCTTCTGGGGAACAGCCCTGTCGCATGGCTTTGGTTGGTAACTTCACTGGTCGTACCCCAGTCAAGGCGCCCCAGGGGGGATGCACCCCTAAAATGGCAACGGCAGCCTGATAAAATGCCAATTTCAAGGCATGCTGTATGGAGTGGTAGACCTGTTCTGGTGCAAGGTCCAATTCCTGAGAGGGAAAGGAGATTGCACCAGATTCTGTTTGCCCATTGCGCACCACTTGTGCTGTGACTGTGGTGTTTATATCTCCACGGTGAAGGGAAAAGCAGGCAGAGTTTTCCTGTTCAGAAAAGGGGTCTGAGGGGTAATCTGGTTTTTCCCCGGGGAATAGCATCAGCATCATTTGCTCCACAGAATAGAGGTAGCGTTGAGGCTGGTAGTCATAATTGTCAATTTGAAAGAATAACTTCATAGCAATACCTTAATGGGCGAGGGCTTCCAAAACGAAAGGATTTTGTCTCCGTTCCCGCTCCAAGGTAGAGGATACATCATGCCCAGGACATACATGGTAGTCCCCCTCCAACTGTGCCAGTCGTTTCAGGGAGGATAAAATTTCAGCATAGCTGCCGCCACGCAGGTCTGTACGTCCACAGGAACCACAAAAGAGGGTATCTCCAGTAAACAAAATGTCTCCCACCTTCAAGGTGACAGAGCCACGGGAATGCCCAGGTGTGTGCAGGACCTCAATGGTCAAATCCCCTAGCTGCAATGTGTCCCCTTCGTCATAGAGAAGCAGATCATCCAGTTGACTGGCTAAAGGAAACAGGGTAGAACCAGCTCCATTGGCATCTGCCTGATGGATATAGACCTGTACATGGGGCAGTGCTTTTTTGATTTCGGGAACAGCGGTGGTATGGTCATAGTGACCATGGGTTAAGAGAATATAGGTGAGGGATACACCGCGCTCCTCCACCATTTTTAAAATACGGGCTGGCTCATCCCCTGGGTCAATGAGTGCTGCCTGGTGTGTTGCTTCATCTTCTAATAAATAACAGTTGGTGCCAATGGGACCTACCTGCATGACAGTTACCTTCATGAAAAATCCTCCAAATATCAGGTTTCAGTATCAAACAAAATGGTAACAGGACCATCATTGACGGAATGTACCTTCATATCAGCTCCAAATTGCCCGTGCTCCACCGTAAAACCACGCTGGCGACAGGATTCCATAAAATGTTCATAGAGAGGAATTGCCAAATCTGGTTTGGCTGCGCCAGTAAAACCAGGACGGCGGCTTTTGGTGTCAGCATATAGGGTAAATTGGGAAACCACCAGCAGTTTTCCGCCTACCTGTTCCAAATTCAAATTCATTTTTCCATTTTCGTCTTCAAAAACACGCAGGTTGCAAATTTTTTCTGCCAATTTCTCTGCGGTGGCTGTGGTATCATTGGGACCAACACCCAAAAGAACCAGATAACCAGTCTGAATTTCTCCTTCTGTTACACCATCAATGACAACAGATGCAGAGGAGACACGGGTGACAACGGCACGCATTCCATCACTTCCTTTACTTCCCGTTAGAACGGGCGACATGGTAGACGCCCTGGATGTTATTGAGTTTGTTAATGACGCTGGACAGCTCCTGTTTGTCTTTCACTTCCAACTCTATGGTCATAATGGCGTGACCATCTGCCATTGCTCGCACATTGAGGGCAGTGACCTTTACTTTTGCAGAGGAAAGGGCAGTGGCAATGTCCAAAGTGAGATTATCCCGATCTTTGGCAGAGAGTTCCACTGTGGTTTTGTAGTTGGGAAGGTTGCTCTCCACCCAGGAGACTTTTACCCAACGGTCTGCCTCGTTTGGTTTTTGACGGTCAGGCTGTGCATTGGGGCAATCTGCACGGTGTACAGAGACACCATATCCCCTTGTCACAAAGCCAACTATGGCATCACCAGGGACAGGGGAACAGCACTTTGCAAATTTTACAAGACAGTTGCCCATACCCTCTACAATAATGCCAGAATCAGAGTGTTTTGGGGTTTTATTTTGAGAACTGGAGGAACCAGAGTTGGGGAGAATCACAGCCTCTGCTGTTGTACGGGCTGCTGCTGCGGCTTTTTCTGCCTGCAACCGTCCCAATCGCTGTAATTCCTCTCGAATGCGTGCCACAGATTTGGCAGCAGTGGTGCCACCATAACCAATGGAAGCATACAATTCATCCAAGGTTCCCAGACGTACTTTGTGTAGAATGTGGGGGAGTACTTCATCAGAAGTAATAGTGGCAAGGGAAATTCCTGCATGTTTCAGTTCAGACTCAAAAAGGGAACGACCAGTGGCAATATTTTCTTCTCTGCGTTCCTTTTTGAACCACTGGCGAATTTTGTTGCGTGCCTCATTACTTTTGGCCAGCTTTAACCAGTCACGGCTGGGACCTTTGGCATTCTTAGAGGTAATTACCTCCACAATATCGCCATTTTTCAACTGTGTTTCATAGGGAACCATGCGACCATTCACACGGGCACCCACCATACGATTTCCCACAGCGGAGTGGATGTTATAGGCAAAGTCAATGGGTGTGGCACCAGCAGGAAGGCTTTTCACATCCCCATTGGGGGTAAACACAAACACCTCATCGGCAAACATATCCACCTTCAGGGTGCGTACAAATTCCTCTGCATCGGTATCCTGTTGGCTTTCCAACAGCTTTCTGACCCATTCAAAGTCCTGTTCAGACCCCAGTTTTTCATTGGCCAATCCCTGTTTATATTTCCAGTGGGCAGCAACGCCGTACTCAGCCGTCTGGTGCATTTCCCAGGTTCGGATTTGTACCTCAAAGGGAATGCCCTCACGACCAATCACAGTGGTATGCAGGGATTGATACATATTGGGTTTCGGGGTGCCAATATAGTCCTTAAAACGCCCCAATACCGGCTTGAACATATCATGGATACATCCCAGCACATTGTAACACTCTGGAATATCATCTACAATGACACGGAAAGCATAGAGGTCGAAAATTTCGTCTAATGTCTTGTTTTGGGTAAACATTTTGCGATAAAGGGAGTAGGTATGTTTTACACGACCGTAGACCTTGCAGCGGATGCCATCCTGATTGAGTCGCTCTTGAATGCGCATTTGGATGGAGCCTAAAAATTCCTCATGGGCAGCAGAGCGTTTTGCCATTTCGTCCTCAATTTCCTTGTAACCCACAGGGTCAAGGTAGCGCAGGGACAGGTCCTCTAATTCCCACTTCAGCTTTTGCATACCAAGGCGGTGAGCAAGCGGGGCATAGATTTCCATCGTCTCCAAACTTTTTTCACGCTGTTTTTTAGGAGATTGATACTCCATCGTACGCATGTTGTGCAGGCGGTCACAGATCTTAATGAGAATCACACGGATGTCATGAGCCATTGCCATGAGCATTTTACGCAGATTCTCCATCTGCTCCTCCTCTTTGGAGACATACTGTACCCTTGTCAGCTTTGTAACGCCCTCCACCAACTCTGCAACAGGAACTCCAAACCGTTTGGCAATGTCATCGTGGGTGGCATTGGTGTCCTCAATGCAGTCATGGAGCAGTGCAGCCACCACAGAGTCCACATCCAGCCCCAAATCTGCCACAATATCGGCAACCGCAAGGGGATGGATGATGTATGGCTCTCCGCTTTTTCGTAACTGTCCATGATGTTCAGAGTCAGCATAGGTAAACGCATCAAATAACTTTTGTGTATTTAAATTAGGTGTATAAAGAGAAACCTTGTTCTCCAGTGCCTGATATCGCTCTAAAATTGGATCCATAATCTCACCTCGTAACGGGATTCACACACAACACAGGGAAACTTATGCTAGGAGAGAAAGGTGTGTAAATATTTTAAAATGGATGATGCCTCCAAATCTACCTTTTGGGTTGTAGGATGTAATGTGATTTGAATACATTCTGTGTGTTCTACTGGTGTCAGAGATAGAAGCCCCCGTTCCTCCATCACTTCCAGACAAATGGTAGTTCTATGGGGCAATTCCTTTTGATGATAGGTGCGTGCAACGGTTTTGGAAATGTGTGAAATGGTCTGCTCCACATAGGGGCGACCTGTGCATTGCATCTGTAAATACCGCCATAGAGAGGCAAATTCACTGCGCTCTGGAATCAGAACCCTTGCTTCATCAGGGGAGAGGGGGGCTTTGAGGTGATATTTCTCCAGAGCTTGCCGTTCTAGCTCAGAACGAGACATGGCATGGCGCAAATCTACCAGTTGCAATTGTACTGTACGAGTGCCTCGGAACTCATTGATTTGAGGATAAAAAGCCACATCAATACGGCTTCCTACACCAACGCCCAACTCTCCACCATCAGCGGAGAAAAAAATAGCGTCAAAGCAGGTGCCCCTTACCTCCAATTTCAATTTTAAGTGACGACCACGCCCAACCTGTGTGGCAGAGAGCACATGGGTTCCTGTCAAAGCCAGAACTGGTCTGGGATTGCCAGTGCCACATGGTTCCAATAAATCAAGGGACTGTATTTCCTCAACAGTTAGTTCGTTTGGGGATGCGATTTTGTCAACAGAGAGAACAGACAAAGGCTGAGCGCCTTGAAGCTCCTGTTGTACAAGGGATGTAAGCCGTTGTGTGAGCTGGGGCAGCTGGCATTCCTGCACCGTAAAGCCAGCAGCCAGTGCGTGACCTCCGAAGCCATCTAATAAATCACTACAGGCTGACAGCAGCTGAAATAAGTTGATGCCACCCCAGGAGCGGCAGGACCCTTTGCCAGCACCGTGGTCCAGACACACCATAAAAGTGGGGCAGATATATTTTTCTGCCAGCCTAGATGCTACAATCCCCACAACGCCCTGATGCCAGTGTTCAGAAGCTAGAACAATGACACCATTGGGAGGGGACTGTTCCAAACGCTCCACACACTCCTGAAAAATATCGCCCTCAATGGTTTGCCGTTCCCGGTTTAAAGCACATAACTCCTGTGCCAACAGAGAAGCACGCAACGGGTCACGGGTAAGGAGCAGTTCTGTGGCAATGTTGGCTTTCCCCATGCGACCAGCTGCATTGATACGTGGAGCCAATGTGTACCCAATGGAGACAGAGGTAAGGGGTTTTTCCCCTAAATTGGACTCCCGGATCAACTGGGCTAGACCAAGCCGCCTGGGATGCTCCAGCGCAGCAAGACCGTGCTGTACAATGGTACGGTTTTCCCCTGTCATAGGCATCACATCTGCAACAGTCCCAACTGCTGCCAAATCACAGTATTCCTGGAATGCCTGAGATGCTCCATGTTCTGAGCCTGCCAGAGCCATCACCAGTTTTAGGGCAACCCCAACACCGGCAAGCCCTTTGAATGGGTAAGGGCAATCTGGGCGATGGGGGTCTACCACTGCAACGGCATGGGGCAAGCTCTCTTTACATTCGTGATGGTCTGTAATCACCACATCAATTCCTAAGGTGTGGGCATACTCCACTTCTTTGGCAGCAGTGATACCACAGTCTACCGTTACAATCAGAGTCACACCCAGTCCAGAAAGGGTGATAATGGCGTCTGTATTGAGACCATATCCCTCCTCAATCCGGTCTGGAATATAAGAGACAACCTGTCCCCCAATTTGGGATAGGTAGTCGGTCAAAAGACAAGTAGAAGTAATCCCATCTACATCATAGTCGCCATACACAGCAATGGTTTCCCCTCTGGCAATGGCAGCATAGATGCGCTGGACCGCTTCCCTCATATCTTTCATAAGAAGGGGGTCTGGCATTGGTTCATCCCAGGGGGTGAGCAGTGGACGGACTTCCTGGACAGAGGTGTATCCACGTGCGGATAAAATGCCAGCCAACAGGGAGGAGATACCAGATGAAGTCAAACAGTCATATGCCTGAGAATTTTGGGGGAGCACTGCCCATTGTTGGTATTTCATTCCAATCCCTCCTTTCCATTCCGATGGAATTATTATGGACATGTTACGGGTATTATAGCATATTTTATATAAAAGGCACAAGGGAAAATGAAGAAGGGGAAAATCCCTTGTGAGTGAAAGAAAAACGTGATAAAATAAACCGGTTTATGATATCTGATACAGTTGGGGAATGAGAACATGATAAGACAATATGATGCAGGACGTTATGATGTGGCAGTGATTGGAGCGGGACATGCAGGCATTGAAGCAGCTCTGGCATGTGCCAGATTGGGTCTGAATACACTGTGTTTCAGCATCAATTTAGATGCAGTTGGAAATATGCCCTGTAATCCAGCCATTGGGGGGACAGGGAAGGGGCACCTGGTACGGGAATTGGATGCACTGGGAGGCGAGATGGGCAAGGCAGCTGACAGAGCATGTATTCAGTATCGAGTACTCAATAAAGGAAAAGGACCTGCGGTGTGGTCCCTGCGTGCACAGGCAGACAGACGGGAATACCAAAAGGTGATGAAGCACACACTGGAGAAGCAGGAGCATCTCTGGGTCAAACAGGCAGAAGTAGTAGAAATTTTAACAGAACACAACCAAGTGACCGGGGTTGTCACCCATACAGGAGCCACCTATCAGGTACGGGCTGTGGTCATTGCCAGCGGTACATTTTTAGGGGGACGCACCATTGTGGGAGAGGTTGTGCGGGATTCAGGTCCAGACGGTCTGGCAGCAGCCCTGCCATTGACGGACTGCCTGAAAAAACTGGGTTTGTCTTTGCGACGGTTTAAAACAGGTACCCCACCACGGGTCAATGCCAGAAGTGTAGACTTTTCTAAAATGGAGATACAGGAGGGGGATGCAGATGCCCAGCCTTTCTCTTTTTCTACACAAGAGCAGCCAGAAAATCAAGTGGTGTGTTGGCTCACCACCACCACAGCCAAAACCCATGAGGTCATCCGTGCCAATCTGGACCGCTCTCCCCTCTATTCAGGTGTGATTGAGGGGGTGGGTCCCAGATATTGCCCGTCCATTGAAGATAAAGTGGTGCGGTTTGCAGACAAAGAGAGACACCTGTTGTTTGTAGAACCTATGGGGTTAGATACAGAGGAACTGTATATTCAGGGTTTTTCTTCCTCTCTGCCAGAGGAAGTACAGGTGGAGATGTTACACACCATCCCAGGATTGGAACAGGCAGAGATGACTAGATGTGCCTACGCCATTGAGTATGATTGCATTGACCCAACAGAGCTATATGCCACATTGGAGACAAAAAAAATCAGTGGTCTCTATGGAGCGGGGCAGTTCAATGGTTCTTCTGGCTACGAGGAGGCAGCGGTGCAGGGATTTGTGGCAGGGGTCAACGCAGCATTAAAACTGTTGGGACGGGAACCACTGATTCTCAGACGGGACCAGGGCTATATTGGTGTATTGATTGATGATTTGGTGACAAAGGGTACCAATGAGCCATACCGTATGATGACATCCCGCACTGAATACCGTCTGCTACACCGACAGGACAATGCAGACCAAAGGCTGACTGCCATTGGCTTTCAGTTGGGTCTGGTATCAGAACAGCAGCTCCAGGCAGTAGAGGAAAAATATCAGGCAGTGGAGCGGGAAAGTAAGCGGTTGGAACATACAGGTGTGGCTCCCAGTGAAGTGTTGGAACAATTCCTCCAAAGTCATGGGGAAACTGCGGTTCAGAATGGAGCAAGACTGGCAGACTTATTACGCAGACCTACCATTCACTACAATGAACTTGCACCATTTGACCCACAGCGACCCGACCTATCCACAGCAGTTGGAGAGGCAGTGGAAATTAAAATTAAATATCAGGGCTATATTGACCGACAGTTGCGGCAGGTGGAGGAAATGCAGAAACTGGAGCGCACACCACTGCCAGAAGATATGGACTATGGGTGCATTCAGGGATTAAGGCTGGAAGCAAGGCAGAAGCTGGACCAGATTCGACCTCAGAATTTGGGGCAGGCCAGCCGGGTATCGGGCGTATCCCCTGCGGATATTGCAGTGTTAATGGTATATCTGAAACAGAACAGATAAACGGACAAAGGAGTTTATATGGAACTGAGACAGGTAAAAGATCATACATGGGTGCTGGAGGGATTTGAGTATATCCCCATCTATCGCATCGATGAACACAAGTGTATTTTTTTGGATACAGGATTGGCACAGGAACAGCAGGACTTAATGGAGGCGATTGCACAATATGAGTTGCAGCCTGTGGGAGTACTCTGTTCCCATGCTCATGTGGACCATGGAGGAAACAATCGTTTTTTACAGGAGACCTATGGCATTCCAGTGGCAATGACTGCGGCAGAGGCTGGCATGTGTGCAAGCCTTCTGACTTTGAAATGCTACTTTCTGCTTTTGACACCAGAGACCGTAGAGCGTGAGGCGTCCGGTCTGGTACAGCATCCGGACATTATTGTGCCACCAGAAAACGGGAAATTTCCCTTTGCTGGGGTAGAATTTGAAATCATCCACACACCAGGGCATTCAGCGGGGCATATTGTCATCCTAACACCGGATGGGGTGTGTTATGTTGGGGATGCCCTACTTTCTACAGAAATGATGGGATCGAAACTCCCTTATAATTTGTCCCACAAACAGGCAGCCGTGAGCCGCCAACGGCTGCGGGATGTGTCCTGTGACAAATTGATTATGGCACACAGGGGGGTTGCAGAGGGCAGTGAATTGCCTTCCCTGATTGACCAAAATGACGCACTGCTTGCACAGAGAGCGGCAGAGATTCAGTCTCTGGTGGTTCGTCCTATGACTGCCAGCGAAATTTCCAGAGCAGTATGCAATTATTACGAGCTCTTTACAAAAAAGCCCAGTCGCTCTCTGCGATTTGAGCGGAATATTCGCTTTTTTATCGAATATCTGGTGGATGAAGGGCGGCTTTTTATGAACACAGAGGCAGGTGTGACAAAGTATAGCCAACTGCAATAAACAGGAGTACAACAGGAAAGTGGTCTTAAGTCCATAAAAAAATGGACGATATATATGGTGGTATGTGAGAATGTTTTGTGGGGCAGAAGAACAAGTGCAAACAGAAGAACAAGGAGTGACCAACAGATGATGTTATATCCATTAGATACCCCGTTTTCAGGAAAACTACCATCCAGCATCCATGGGACACAGCCAGCCCAAACTTCTGCAAATGTCATACAATCTGATACCACCTTTCAAAAACCAGAAAAGTTGTCTGATGGAACCAGTTTGCAGGCAGGAAACTATGACACCTTTCAACTGACAGAGGAACAATCAGAAGTGACATTAAATGTACCAGAAGAAATGACACACGAAGTTCCAAGAAAATGGACCATTATGTTGGAAACCATTCAAAGCAAAAACCAACAACTGACAGAGAGCTTAGCAAAGGCGGACAGCATAAATCTGTCCTTTGGGGACAGACTGACTTTCTTGAAAGAAGAAGGAGAAAAGTGGGTGTCAAACATCCGTGAAAATGACCCAGAAATGTTCGTAGCATGGCTCAAACTCAGTAAGGACCATATCGAGGAAGGCAGAAGTGATTTGGCTGGTTTACCATCTGACTTTACAATGGAGGACTACTACTCCTATGTGAAGGATGAGGAGCCATACTCTGTTTTGGCATAGTCGAGAATAGGAATGAATGAAAAATCCAGCAGGAAGGGAATGTGAGGTACATCCTTCCTGCTGGATTTCAAATATTATGCAGATTTTTCCCGTTCCATCAGTTGCACCACTAAGGCTGTGCGGTCATCTGTGGCAGTTTGTGGGCTTTGGGTGAGAAGCTGTTTGGCAAGTTCTTTGGGGCTCTCTCCTGTAAAGGCAGAGAATAATTCTCGAATCCACTGGTCATCCTCAATGCTGCAAACACCATCGCTAATCATAAGCACACAATCCCCAGCATTCAAGTGGATGGGGGTGCGGTCTGGGTTGGTATTTGGGTCCAGGGATAGACCAGCTGGCAGGGAGGTTCCAGTGATGCGACGAATGGTGCTCCCTTTTTTTAAATAGGTAGGAGCCGCACCGAACTTGAACAGGATTCCATCACCCGTGTAAAGGTTGAGCTGTAAAAGGTCAATGGTTGTAAATGCCCCCAATTCTTCTTCTCGCAGTGCAAGAGCAGTATTCAGTGTTTTGAGTGCATGTTCCGTTTCCATCCCAGCCTGTAAAAATTGTTCTAGTAGCCGCAATGCCAGTGTACTTTCTCGATTGGCATGGATACCACTACCCATTCCGTCGCACAGAAGCACGTATAAAGTGCCATCTGAACGCTTAAAATAAGTACCAGCATCCCCACTGACGGTTTCCCCATCCTTCTTTTGTGCTGCAACGCCAGCAATTGCCATAAATGGTTCCTGCTGTACTAAAATAAGACGGTTGGGAAGCTGTTCTTCCATCCGCATCGGAACCGGAAAGAGGCTCATCAGCTGGGAAAGGGCATTGGATGAGGCGAGCAACTGGCACTCCAAGCCGCTGAGCTCTACCCACAAAAGCCCACGGGAGTCCCGGTAGGTGCAGCCCTGCCACTCCCCACCCAGAGACAGAAGAAACTGGTGCAAAGCGGTATTGTAGCGAGGTTCCGGAACCAGCTCTTCACTGAGTTCTGAGGCGGCTTTCCCAAGAAGTGATGCCATTTCTCCATATTGGCTGCACACCATGAGGCGGCTCTGCTGGATTTTATGCTGGTACTGCCTGCGGTAGAGCAGTGCGGTCAGTTCCTGGTTGACAGCGGAGAGAAATTTTGCAAAGTGGATGCAGCGACTGGAGAAATATTGAGGAAAATCCCCAGCTTCTCCTTGCCCTCGTTCTAGCATGGCTTGTGTGGCATCATTGAGTGCATTGAAGGTAGTCACATAGTTTTTTTCCCAACAGTCCGCACAAAGGGTACAAAATTTGCAAACACGGCAGGCGGCACGGTCAAAAATGGTGGCAATGTCATTGTCGTTGCTGGGCGGTCGAAAACCGGTGCGCATGGTTTCATACAGTGTACGAAATGCTTGGGCCGTGGCTTCCAATTTTTTCTGTACTAACTGGCGGTGATCTGTGGAAGGGGCTGCCTCTGGTATCAGCCAGATGCCAAGCCGTCTCAGAGGACGTTCTGGAAGCAGCAGGAAGCCAATGGAGGCTAACACAGTTTCATATAAAATAGAGATGGGTAATCCGTATTCCCAAGTCCATAGAACGGCAGCACTGTTGGTCAGCACATAGGCAAGGGCAGCATAGCGCCGCTTTTTGTGGTGGTAAAAACCAGCACACAATCCCGAGATACCAAACGCCATGGCATACATAGGGTTACTATTGGCAGCGATGTCCATAGAAAGCCCGGCAATCAGCCCCAGAACGGCCCCAGAAGTACAGTTCCCCTGCCATGCCACAGCCAAAACCATGACAATTGCCAAGGTACGACCAAGGGAGATATGACCAAAAAGTGAGATGGGAGAGAGTGCAATGAGAAGGGTACACAGGAGAAACACAAGGCTGGCTCTGCGTTGGGGGGAGAGAATGCGGTCACTGTGCCCACAGCGCAGCGGCAAAAGAAGTTGCCGGTAGCACCAGCAGCCCCCAGCTGTGACAAAACATTCCAAAAGAAAGTAAATCACATCCACAGTGCGCCAGCCGTGTTCTGACAGGTAGATAAAACTGGTACAGCCAGTCAGAAAGCCAGCACATGCTGGCATAACCCAAGGGTGCCGCAGTGCTTTTAGGTCATAAAAGGCAAACTGAACTGAAAAGGTTAAAATTGCCGCAGAAGCATACCGCAGCCCATCCACAAAACCCATGAGAGCAAAATACCCAAACACTGCCCCCAGCAGTGCCGCAGCACCACATACACCAGAACCGGCAGCACCCACCAGAGAAACCCCAAAAGGGGCATACCCACCAAAAATGGAAGCACCAGAACAGATTGCTGCAAGGGTGAAATGAATCCCAACATCCGCACTGCGCAGGAGGGCAGACGCCTGCATAGTCACCTCCCCTGTTGGTATGGAATGCCAGTTCCATCTTTTTAGTTTGGCTGTAAGCGAATCCTTGGCTGCCATAGCCTTTCCTCCTTCGTATGGGGCAAATGTGCATACATTGCCGTAATTTCTGTGAAGCCTGTTCCACTTCACTGGTCTGTGGGGTTGCCATTATATTCCATGAACAACAAGAAGGAAGTCGGAACAGGGAGTGGGGAAAGACTGTGACAGAAAGACTTACAAAGGGAGAAATGAATGCCCCTTTCGCAAGTTCTACTTGTAATTCTATGGGAAATAGACTACAATATAGCCAGTATCAATGAAATTGCATCCTATCCTCAGTGAAAGGAAGGTATCAACGGATGAAGTTACAAAATGAATTAGGTGAAATTCGGATCAGCAGCGAAGTGTTTACTGCTGTGACAGGCAGTGCTGCCACTAACTGCTATGGTGTGAAAGGGATGGCAGTCCGTTCCAAGACAGATGGGCTTGTCCACCTGCTCAAACGGGAGTCTATGGCAAAAGGGGTAAAGGTCTACTACAATGAGGATGGTACCGTATCCATTGAGCTGCACATTATTGTGGAAAATGGAGTCAACATTATGGCCGTCAGCCGTTCTATTATGAGTGAAGTCCGCTATGTTGTCAGTAAAACAACCGGAATTGAAGTGAAGTCTGTGGATGTCTGTGTGGACTCCATGCGTTTTTAAAGGAGCGTCAAAGAAAGGAATATGTCTGAGATGAAACAAACCATTCATGCGGTTGATTTTCAACACATGGTCATCCATGCTGCTGCTTCCATCCATGCACAGAAGCAGCATATTAACGACTTAAATGTGTTCCCTGTCCCCGATGGAGATACAGGAACCAATATGAGCCTGACCATCGCGGCGGCAGCCTCAGAGATGAAAAAGAAGGACTATGAGACAGTGGGACAGGCTGCCCA
The DNA here is from genome assembly GCA_944383165.1 of uncultured Oscillospiraceae bacterium. Taxonomy (GTDB): domain Bacteria; phylum Bacillota; class Clostridia; order Oscillospirales; family Oscillospiraceae; genus Lawsonibacter. The sequence goes on along the minus strand of CALWON010000013.1, from coordinate 8,282 downwards.
GGCAACTGCTTCCGCCCTGTTGCGAGGGGCCAGAGGAAACTCTGGTGTCATCTTGTCCCTGCTGTTCCGTGGGTTTGCCAAAGCAATCAAGGAGCGGGAGAGCATTGATGGACGGGACTTGGCTATTGCCCTTGATTTTGGTGTTGCAGCCGCTTACAAGGCAGTAATGAAGCCAGCAGAAGGCACCATTTTGACCGTGTCCCGGCTGGCAGCAGCCCGGGCAGCCGGTGCAGCCCGGGAGGATGCTGCTCTGGAACATGTATTGCAAGCAGCCATCCAGGAGGGGCAAGTAGCACTGGACAATACCATCAACCAGAACCCAGTTTTGAAAAAAGCGGGGGTTGTGGACGCTGGTGGTAAGGGATTTCTTGTAATTTTACAGGGAATGCTGGACGAATTGCAGGGTGTACCCATGCCTGAAGTTGTGGAAGATGAAGTGGTACCTGCGGAAAAGGCAGAATTTGGCGCATTTTCCACTGAAGAAATTCAATTTGGTTATTGTACAGAGTTTATCTGCTCCAGAGACAACCAGAAGGACCCTGAAGAGCTGCGTGCATTTTGCAGCCGTCTGGGTGATAGTCTTGTGTTGGTGGACGATGATGATATTATCAAAGTACATGTCCACACCAATGAGCCGGGTACTGTGTTGCAGGAGGCTTTGACCTATGGTGCTCTGTTAAAAGTAAAAATTGAGAATATGCGAGAGCAGCACACCGAAATTTTGGAGGAAGTTGGCGCAGTCCAGGAGACCGCCCCAGCCAAAGCAGCACCAGAAAAAAAGTATGGATATGTGGCAGTATGTGCTGGCACAGGGTTGGAAGCGGTGTTCCGTGATTTGGGTGTGGATGGTGTCATCTCTGGTGGTCAAACCATGAACCCATCTACTGAGGATATTTTGAAAGAAATTGACCGTACCCCAGCGGAAATTGTATTTGTGTTGCCCAATAATAAGAATATTATTATGGCAGCAGAACAATGTGTGGGGATGTGTGAGGATAAAACCGTAGTGGTACTTCCCACCAAAACCGTGCCTCAGGGCATTGCAGCCATGATGGCAGTGGACCCAGACCTGGAGACCCAAGAACTGACTGAGACAATGCAGGAGGCATTTTCACAGGTGAAAACGGCAGAAATTACCTATGCTGCCCGCAACTCTGATTTTGGTGGCTTTGCCATCCAACAGGGGGACTATCTAGCACTGTTAGAGCACCAGCTGTTTGGTACCAATCGGAATTTAGAGTCTCTTATGGCGCAATTGTTCCAATCTCCCGAGATACAGGAAGCAGAGTTTATTTCTGTGTTCTATGGAGAGGATGTAACAGAGGAGCAGGCGACAAAAATAGAGCAACTGATTGTAGACACCTGCCCCAATGCAGAAGTGAACCTGCTCTATGGCGGTCAGCCTGTATACTACTACATGATTTCTGTAGAATAAGCCAAGAGGTATTAGAAAAAGTGAAAAAATCAGCAGAAAGTGAGAAACTTACACTTTCTGCTGATTTTTTTGGTTATAAACTAGGACCATTCATGCGGTCATGCCTCAAGAGGAATCAGCCCCTGAAAAGCGGCATCTTCCGGTTCTGAAAATACCTTTTCAAATACAGCACGATCCATGGTTTCGTAACTTAGGAGATATTGGGCGGTCAGCTCCAATTCCTTGCGGTGTTGTGTCAAAATCTCCTCACAGCGGCGATAGGCAGTGTTTACAATAGATTGTACTTCTTCATCAATCAATCCGGCAATTTCTTCGGAGTAACTGCGTGCTTGAGCCATAGAGCGACCAATGAAAATTTCACTGCTGCTGTTTTCATAAGAGATGGTACCCAGTTTATCACTCATACCATATTTTGTAACCATAGCTCTGGCAATTTCTGAGGCCTTTTGAATGTCATTGGAGGCTCCAGTGGAAATATCTCCCAAAACAAGTTGCTCTGCTACACGCCCGCCCAGACATACTGCAATGCGCTCCTCTAGTTCCCGCTTTGAGAGATAGGCTTTGTCCTCTTGGGGGAGGGAAATGGTCAAACCACCAGCGGGACCACGGGGTACAATGGTAATTTGGTGGACAGGGTCTTGGGTTTTTAATTCATGGATCACCACAGCATGACCAGCTTCATGATAAGCAGTGAGTATTTTGGATTGGGGTGTTACCACACGGCTTTTCTTCTCTGGACCAGCAATGACCTTTAACATGGCATCTTGTAGATCAGCGCGGCTGATAAAGCGTTGATTGGTGCGACCAGCCAGTAAGGCAGCCTCATTCAACAGGTTTTCAAGGTCAGCACCTGTAAAACCTGCAGTGGCTTTGGCTACATCGGAGAGGGATACATCTTCCCCCAATGGCTTCTTGCGGGCGTGTACCTTTAAGATTTCCTCACGCCCTTTGATATCAGGCAACCCTACATAAATTTGACGGTCAAAACGACCAGGTCTGAGAAGTGCAGGGTCTAAGATGTCCTGCCGGTTGGTAGCGGCCATCACAATGACCCCATCATTGGAAGCGAAACCGTCCATCTCTACCAGCAACTGGTTCAGGGTTTGCTCACGTTCATCGTGTCCACCACCCAGACCGGCTCCACGCTGACGACCCACTGCATCAATCTCGTCAATAAAGACAATGGCAGGGGATTCTTTTTTTGCTTGGTCAAAGAGGTCACGAACACGGCTTGCACCTACACCCACATAGAGTTCTACAAAATCAGAACCAGAAATAGATAGGAAGTGGACATTTGCCTCACCTGCTACCGCTTTGGCAATGAGCGTTTTGCCAGTGCCAGGAGGACCAACCAACAAAACACCTTTTGGAATGCGAGCCCCCAAAGAGATGAACTTTTGTGGGTCACGGAGAAACTCCACAATTTCCTGTAGTTCCTCTTTCTCTTCTTCTGCCCCTGCCACATCCTGAAAGGTGACACGTTTGCTCTGGTCTGTAATGGTGCGGGTACGTGCATGGCCAAAACGGTTGGCACCACTGTTGCCACCATTGTTGGCATTGACCTGTTGGAAATACATGAAATACCAAAACCCAATCATAAGCAGTACAGCCAGCAGATAGGGAAGGGATTGATACCACCAGGAGTCACGCACACTGGGATAGTAAGTATAGTCTTCCAAGACACCAGAAGCACGTTGTTGGTCAATCAAGGTGTGCATATCATTGTAAAACACATCGAAATTGGCAAGCTCAAATTGCTTTTTGGTTGTGGTGTCATTTTCACCACGCAGTTCAAGGGTGATTACATGATCTTTGATGGTAAATGATTTTACTTTTTCCTGTTCAAATAAAACACGGATTTGATGATAGCTTGGACTTTGCTGTCGATTCATCTGTTGGAGTGTGTTGATGGAAAACATCATCAACAGGAACACAGCAAGATAAATCACAAGGTCTCTGGGGCTAATTCGCCTCAACTGGCTCACTTCCTTTCCGGCGGGTGCGGAGATGTAACAGTGAAGACAGTCCGCCAACTGCCCCACATGTGAGGGGTATTACCCGCCGTATACCTCGGGTTTCAGAATGCCAATATAGGGGAGGTTGCGGTAGTGTTCTGCATAGTCCAGACCATAGCCCACCACAAAGGCATCTGGGATGGTAAAACCAGAGTAGTGTACTTCCACAGGTTTGACTCGTCGGTCAGGTTTGTCCAACAGAGTACACAGGCGGATCGAGGCAGGTTTACGCTGCTGCAATACGTTCAACAAATAGCTTAATGTATTACCGGAATCCAGAATATCCTCAACAACTAAAATATGTTTACCAGAGATATCACTGGACAAATCCTTGGTAATTTGCACTTGACCTGTGGAGGAAGTGCCTGAGCCATAGGAAGATACAGACATAAAATCTACAGTACAGGGCAAATCAATGCGGCGGCACAGGTCGGCCATGAAGACAAAAGAGCCACGCAGAACGCTGATCAAGACAACCTCTTTGCCCTGATAATCCCTCATGATCTCATTTGCAATTTCCTGGCAACGCTGGGAAAGTTGTTCCTCTGTAAAAAGAACAGATTGAATGTCTTTTTCTAGCATAGGATTCAGTCCTTTCGTTGTAATAAACTATCACACAATTTGTGGGAAATGGGTCGAATTTTGTGTTTGTAGGTGGGGAGTTTGCATCTTGCATTGGATCTGCCAAGCAAGCTCCCCTTTGGCTGGCAGAAAGTGCACATCTGGACCAAGATGGGCAACAGCTGCAAGTTGCCCATCTGCAACAAAAACCGGCAGTGTATTCCGTACATGAGCTGGGATTTTTTCGTCGATCATCCATTTTTTTACGGTTTTTCTTGGTCGCTTGGGTAACGTAAGCAAATCCCCCCGTTTTCGGCATCGCACTGTTAAAATGGGGCATTTGGATTGAGAAAGGAAAAAACAAAACGCTCCCTGTGCCTGACCTTGATATATGGTTGGTTCACAGGTGATGACCCACGTTCCTGATACCGTTTCCCCTACCATAGAGAGGGGGATTTCCTCCGATAGGGTAACCGCTGGTCTGTGTTTCAGCACCAGACGGTCATACTCCCGACAGGCAAGGAGCCCATTGGGTAGAGAGAGACTGGCAGAGGGTGACAGGGAATGGCACAGAGCAACTAGCTGCTCTAAGTGGTAGCTGGTGCAGTTGTCATTGCCCTGTGTAGCCAAGCCAAGGAGAATACGCACCGCCCTGCGTGCAAGGGGTGGAGGCATTTGCCCAATGAGATGGGCACTGGCAGAACAGGAACAGGGCTCCTGCTGGACTTCCCCCATTTGCGTTTTGGCTGCTTGAGTCAAATATTCCTCATCTTCCCATACAGACTGCGCCATGGTGGAAATGCGTTCCATCAGATTGGGATTGAGTGCCTCCAGCTCTGGAAGGACGCGATAGCGAATCCGGTTCCGAGTATAGGACAAATCCCGATTAGAGGGATCTTCACGCCAAGGGAGACCATGATAGCGTAGGTATTGCTCAATTTCCTGCCGCTGTGTTGTCAGGAGGGGACGAATAAGCAAACCCCGTTTGGGAGGGATGCCACTCAACCCCCGCAGCCCACAGCCCCGTACAAGATGCAGCAAGATGGTCTCCATATTGTCGTTGGCGTGGTGGGCAGTTGCAATGTAGTCAGCCCCAACCTGCCTGGCCACCTGGTAGAGAAACATATATCGCATCTCACGGGCGGTCTCCTCCAGACCTTGTTTACGCAACCTTGCTTCTTTTGCCACATCACCACAGCCAGATACCAGAGGGACAGCGGGATATTCCCGGATCGAGCCGTCAGACTGAGGGAGCTTTTGAACGGTGCAGCACAGGGAAACAAACTGTTGGACGAATTCAGCATCACAAAATGCCTCTCCCCCTCGCAGCTGGTGGTTATAGTGTGCTGCTACCAGATGAAACCCAAAAACAGGGCGGAGGTGGTAGAGACGATGGAGCAGATAAATGGAATCTGCCCCCCCAGAGACAGCACAGAGAATGGTGCTGTTTGGAGGGATTAAGTTGTACGTCTCAATCAGGGAAACCATAGAATCGTGCATATATCCTCCAAGCCCAAAACTCAATATTCACTGTGCTTCCAATCTATGTTATCAAATGCAGTGTACTCTGGCATCCATTGTAATTGGACTGTCCTTGTCTCGCCATGGCGGTTTTTAGCAATGATGCACTCTGCCAAATTTGGGGTGGCACTGTCCCGATCATAATAGCCCTCTCGATACAGGAACATGACAATGTCAGCGTCCTGTTCAATGGCACCAGATTCACGCAGGTCAGACAGCATAGGGCGTTTATCGCTGCGGCTCTCATTGGCACGGGAGAGCTGGGACAAACACAATACAGGTACATTCAAATCCTTTGCCATCAGTTTTAATGCACGGGAAATTTCAGAAACTGCCTGTTGCCGGTTTTCACTGGAATTGGATTTTCCTCCAGCAGATTGCATCAATTGCAAGTAGTCAATGACTATGAGCCCCAAATCCTTAATGGGACGGCATTTTGCTTTAATGTCTGCCACTGTGACAGAGGAATCATCATCAATTAAAATTTTGGTGTTGTTGAGGGAGTCTACTGCATCAGAGATTTTCAGCCACTCTTCCTCTGACAAGTTACCAGTCATCAGATTTTTATTATCCACAAAACATTCACTGGAGATTAGCCGCATTGCCAGCTGTTCCCGGCTCATTTCCAGGGAAAAAAAGGCGACGGTTTTTCCTGAGGTTTTACCAGCTTTTAGCAAAATGTTCAAAGCCATAGAGGTTTTTCCCATACCAGGACGGGCGGCCAATAGGATCAAGTCAGATTTGTTTAAACCGGAAATGGCACGATCCAAATCCACAAGACCCGTAGGCAGACCTGGGATATCGGAGTCACTCAATGCCAGCTCATTGAGGCGGTCATACACATCAATCATCACAGATGCAATGGGGATGAGCCCCCGATAGGTACGTCCCTCGCGGATATCGTGAAATTTTTGTTCAGCTACATCTAAAACCATTTGCCCAGTTTCTGTGCCCTGTTGCACCAATGCAGAAATTTCACCAGCAGTTTCTGCAACCTGGCGCAAAAGGGTTTTATCTTTGACAATGGCAATATATTCCTTTACATTGGATGCAGTGGGAGTAGCATCTAGTAGCTGAAGTAAATAATGGTAAGAGACCTGGTCCTGATAGGTGCCATTTTTTCGCATCCCCTCCAGAATGGAAACTGCGTCTATGGTTTTGGCATAATTGAACAGTTCATATATTACCTCGTAGATATCCCGGTTTTGCTGGATATAGAAGTCATTTGGCTTTAACTGGTCAACAACTTCAGGAACACAGCGTACATCAAAGAGAATGGAACCTAATACCGCTTGTTCCGCTTCTACACTGTGGGGCAGTTGCCGGAGTAGTAGTTCATCCTCTATGGATGCCATAGTGTTCACCTCCTGTGGATACAATCAATGAGTGTGCCCTCATCCCAGGATTATGGGTACCGGAGATGAGGGCAGAAAACCCATGGTGTATTGTTATGCTTCTACAACCTGTACTTTCACTGTGCCAATGATTTCATAACCCAGCTTGGCTTTAATCTGATAACCGCCGCAGGCTTTGATGGGTTCATCCAGCACCAGCTTTGACTTTGCAATCTGGATGTTATGCTGTGTAGCCAGACATTCCGAAATCTCCTTTGCGGTGACTGCACCAAAAAGACGTCCACCCTCACCAGCCTTGGCGGGAACTGTGACACTCAAAGTTTCCAGCTTTTTGGAAAGGGCTTCAGCCTCTGCCTTTTCTGCGGCTTCCTGTGCCTTGCGTGCTTTCTCCTGCTGCTTCATGGTGTTGATATTTTCAGCAGTTGCAGCCACAGCCAACTTTTTGGGAAGCAAAAAATTGCGGGCGTAACCGTCAGAAACTTCAACCATCTGCCCCTTTTTGCCCTGTCCTCTAACATCCTGTTGTAAAATTACTTTCATACCGAATTTCCTCCAATTTTAAAGAAATAACCTACTAATGGTCAAGATATTGGTCAATGGATTGGTGCAGTTCTGCCACAACCTGTTCCAATGTCTTATCAGGAATCTGTCCACCAGCGGCAGCGGCATTGCCACCACCTCCAAGCGGTTCCAGAATTACCTGTACATTGTGTTCCCCCATAGAACGGGCAGAAATGATAATACGCTCTTTGTCGGGATAGAGCACAAAGGAAGTGTCAATTCCGATAATATTGAGCAATTCATCGGCAGCTTGAGCGGCTGTGATACGGCTTACTGTATGGTCTACCACTGCAATGGCAATTCCCTTTCGATACAGTTTTGCATTTTGAATGATAGAATATTTGGAAATGGTACCTTCCAAATCATTTTGAAACAGTTTTTTCACTTCTCCAGTGTCTGCACCCGCACGACGTAAAAATGCAGCCGCTTCAAAGGTGCGTCCACCCGTCCGCATGGTAAAGTTTTTGGTGTCCAATACAATGCCAGCCAAAAGAGCCTCAGCCTCTGCACGAGTCAGGTCAGTGGGGTCTGCAATATATTGCAACAGTTCTGTCACCAACTCTGAAGCAGAAGAAGCATAAGGTTCATGATAATTTAAGGCAGCCCCTTCAATGTAACTGGCTGCACGGCGGTGGTGGTCAATGACAGCCACACGATGGCAGGCATCCAAGAGGGGCAGATACTGGACCTGTTCTGGGCGGTTGGTGTCTACCACAACCAACAAGGTTCGCTCATCTACCAATTGCATTGCCTCCTGTACCCCAACAAAACAAGCCTGGTACTCTGGCACCAACAACAATTTATCCATCAAAGGTTTGGCAGGTGGGGTACCAG
>CALWON010000012.1 GCA_944383165.1 uncultured Oscillospiraceae bacterium | reverse complement strand
AAGAGGCAAGAATGGCTGGCGTGACCACAGTACTCACAGGACCGGGCAGTGCCAACCCAATCAGTGGGCAGTTTGCAGCCATTAAAACAGATGGAACCTGGATTGATACTATGATACGCAAAGCTCCAGCATCCATGAAACTGGCATTGGGGGAGAATCCGAAATTGACCTACCATGAGCGTAGGGAGACACCCACCACCAGAATGGCAACCGCTGCCCTGTTGCGGGAGCAATTTTCTAAGGCATTGGAGTATATGGATAAACTGGAGCGGGCAGAGCAGGATGAGGATGAGGATGCACCAGATTATGATGCCAAGCTAGAGGCGTTACTGCCAGTCATGCGTGGAGAACTGCCCCTCCATATCCATGCCCATCGGGCAGATGACATCGCCACAGGGATTCGGATTTGTAAAGAATACAATCTGAAGTATGTCATTGTACATGGAACAGAAGCACATCTGATTCCTGAGTTGCTGGCACAGGAGGGGGCTGGAGTGATTACAGGTCCCTGTCTGACAGACCGTTCCAAACCAGAGCTGAGCAATGCGACCATTGAACTACCTGCCATTTTACAGCGATTTGGTATTAAAACTGCCATTTGCACCGACCACCCTGAAACGCCCATTCAATATTTGCCTCTGTGTGCTGCTATGGCAGTGCGTGGTGGTATGACACCAGAGGGAGCATTGGCTGCCATTACCATTCATGCAGCAGAATTGGGTGGGCTTGCAGACAGAATTGGCTCTTTGACTGTGGGAAAGGATGCAGATTTGACCGTTACCAGTACCCACCCTCTAAATTGGCTGAGCCGAATGAAGCTGGTGATGTTGGAAGGAAAAGTTTTGTACTGCAATTAAAAAATTTACGATAGCCAAAATGAAACCCAGCCAAAGTGGGGATAGCATCTCCTCATGTGGCTGGGTTTCTCTACATTATGAAAACTGATTTGTGGTAGGTTGATAAGTAAAGCCAACTGCTTCCAATGTTTCCAGTAAAGTTTCCTTGTCTACATCCTCACTGGCACACAGTTCCTCTAAGGAACTGTACTCGTCACGTAGTTTTGTATTCACATAGCTGAAAAGAATGATAGGGTCTTTGGGTAACATAGCAGAAAACCTCCTATGAGAGACATAATCCATAGATTTGATTTGCATTGGAGAAAAATACCTTTTCCCAATGTTGTTCTGGAACAATATGCTGAATAAAAGAAATATAATCTCCCAAATTGATGATGGGCCAATCTGAGCCATACATGATTTTATCCCAACGACCCACATAGCACAGCCAGCTTTGCAAGAGGGAGAGATATCCTGCCCGCTCCTGATAAAAAGTGGGTAAATCGACAGCCCCTTCCAAAAGACCAGAGAGGTCGGTGCTCACATTGGGGTTTTTCTCCAGAACGGCAGCAGCCTCCTGTAAAAATGGATTGCCAAAGTGACACATGACAAAGCGTGTTTTTCGATGGTCTGCCGCTGCCTCATCCAGTGCCAGAGGGTGACTGTACTTTAGATAGGCTCTTGGATAGGCAGTCAGCCCCATATGAACTGCAACTGGTTTATCATATTGGGCAGCCAAACGGTAAATTGGCTCATAAATGGGGGAAGTCAGCCAGATTTTATTATAACCTGGATAGAGTTTGACGCCACAACAGGCTTCCTTTTTCAGATGTTCTTCTATCTGGTCTGGAAGGTCAATGGGGATGGTATTGCCACGGTCTAAAACCAGACTATCAAGCCCCACACAGTAGTGAAACAGGTCGCTGGGGTAATCGGTTCCCTGTTTGGTTAAGTCACGGTTTCCCATGACCACACCATGAACGATGGAAAGAGAGGGATACACCTGTCTCAGATGCTCCACAGAATTTTCATGCCCCACACGCTGGGTCATGGCGTTGATGTTTGGTTCTGAGGGAAAAAGATGGAGATGTGCATCAATGATCTTCATGATAGAATTTCCTCCAAATAAAGAAGTGGGTGTAGAGGACCACTCTGCACCCACATTATATCAGTTTTCTGCTGTCTTGGAAAGAGCTTTTGTTTTCCTGCGTCGGTAGAGGAAAAATCCCAAAAGGGCAAATAGTCCCACTCCAATTTCCAGATAGGGGTGGAGAGGTAGAGTAAATTGGGACAGGAGAACAAGTTGCCCTTGGCTGGGAGCGGAAAAGACATAGTAGCTTCCATCCAGTTCTCCCTGCATCTCAGACCATGTTCCATCAAGGAGACAATAGACAACAGGATTGGCAGCTCCTTTTGTGGATAGACGCAGTGTCACAGTATCCTCTGAGCTGTTGGAAATTTGATAATTCCAGGCCCAGATAGGAGTGGCAGAGGTCTGTAGGGAGAGGTCTGGTACAGCGGTGGGAGAAAGTTGTACCGCAGAATCAGGAGGGAAGGAGCCCTGTGCCAACAGGATAGGGTGTTCCCCGCCGGAAGATAAGGTGGAGGTTGGCATTTGAAAGGTTGCCTCAATATCCAATGAACGGGTAAGGCGTTCGGTTGGGAAGGTCCCCCACTGCCCATATTGCCCATTCCTCTCAGGGGCAGATGGGAGGGCTGTAGATGGGATACTGCCCCCGTAGGAAAAGGGGATTTCTGCAATCACAGTTCCATTGATCAAAAAGCGATAGGAAAACTCCAAAAAATCTGATGGAATCCGCTCTAGTTTGGAGAAAGAGGAGAATTCCAGCCCCTGGGCCTGATAGGAGTAGTCCACACCATCTACCCCTGCAAGATGTTCTTTCAGGTAGTAGTTGTCGGAAAGAGTGCCAGTTGCCTGTCCTGCGATGGCACCACAGTATTCACCAGAACCGCCACCCTGTACCATTGCACCACAACCAGTGATGTCCTGTCCCAGTCCAGCAATGCCACCAATCCAGCTTTCCCCTGAGAGCTGAACAAGGGAAGCGCATTGTTCGACAAGTCCTTTGGTGCGACCTACAATACCACCACAGTAATCTGTTCCTGTCTCTATGGTTCCCCGTGAGATACAGGAAATCAGGGTTCCTACTTCACTCCAACCCACAATTCCTCCAGCGCTGTCATTGCGTGCAGAAACTGTGCCATCGAACCGACAATCCCGCACCACCGCACGGAGGGTAGCTACGGCATCTGACAGGAGTTCAAGTTCATCCATAGAAAAGGTAGCCTCTGGGTCATCTCCCAGTTCAGGTGCAATGGTACCTACAATACCCCCCAAATTGTTATCTCCATTGATTTCTCCAGAGGAGGTGCAGGAGAGAATGAGACCATTTCCATCTGTGATGTCTCTTACATAAAATATGGTGAGTTCTGGTTTCTTTTTTAAATCATAGATGGACTGGCGTACCTTGTCCATTGAGGTCATAATGGCACTGGTAGTAGTGCGGATGGTATCATTGTCCTGTGTGGCAGTGGCATTCATTTCGTTGAGCTGGTCTTGAATGATGGTGAATTGTGCGTCAATCTCATCAGCAGTAGATTGTGCCTGTTCTGCTACCAGATCCGTATAGTCCCGGAGAAGAGCTTCGATTTGATTGCATTGAGTGTGGATGATGTCAAAATCAGTGGTAGATTGTTCGATAAGAGTATGTGAGGCATCAATGAAATGGGAGAGGGTGCGATTGAGCTGGTCGGCAGCTTCATTTGCCTGTTCCCGGTGTGTGCCCATCTGGTTGGCAGTTTGTTTGTAGATTTCCTCCCACTGGTTTGTGACTGTTTCCAGAAGTTTAGTGCAGGTGAGCAAGGAAGAACCAATTTGTTGTAAGTGTGCCTTGGGATTGAGGCTTGGGAATGGAGTGGACAGGGCACCCAATAGATCACCAGAAGCCAGCGCATGGGTAACTGTGTCTATATATTGACGGAGGGATTCCACTTCCTGTGCCATTTGATGAATGGCAGACTGAATGGTTTGTGCTTGATTGTGAATCTGTGTGGTGGTATCAGAAAGCTGGGAAATTGCCTGTCTGGAACCATCATCTAGTTCATCCATCCAGCCATTGAGCTGGGAACGTAGGTCTTCTGTTGTGCCTAAAATTAAGTCTAAATCCTGCTGGCTGAGATCGTTCCAGCGAATCAGCCAGTCATTGGTATGGTCCAAAGCCCTGGTAATCTGCCTCACAGATTCATCCAGTTGATGGGACATGGTTTGAAAGTCCTCCAGCCCCTGCGTACCACTTTCATAGGTGCGGTCCTGAATGGCACTGACTGCATTTTGAATCACCATCATATCTTCAAGCCCCTGCCCAGTTATGGTGTAGACTTGCTGAGAAAGTTGCTCCATCTGGGAGATAAGGGTGGACAAATTTTCATTCAGGATGTCTACAGGGTCTGGACCATAGGTAATTTCAGTGGTTGGTTCAAACTGCCCCACAATCCCACCAATATCTTTGCGACCATAGATGGTACCAGAATTATGGCAGGAGATGATAAAGCCAGAGTGCATCCCAGCAATCCCGCCCATATTGTACCCCAAATGTTGATAACCGATGGTTCCGGTGTTTTCGCATTGTTGAATGGTACCACGGGATAAACCAGCAATCCCCCCCACATTGGTGGGGATGGTCTGGTCTGGGTTGTCATTGAGTGTGCCACTGTTTTGGCAATCCAATAGTGTACCAAGGCTTTGCCCAGCGATCCCACCTACATTGGTCACACCTGTGACGGAGGACTGGTTCACGCAGTTTTGGATGGTACCGCTTTCCCCGTTCAGACCAACCAGACCACCTACATCCTCTTTTGCAGAAATACTACCAGTTACAGTGCAATTTTGAATGGTGCCCTCGTTTTCCCCAGCCAGACCACCTACCTGGCTGGCACTTCCGTCAGGAGAAAGTGTGACATCAACGGTCAAATCCTGTACTACGGCAAGGGAAGTCAATGTACGAAACAATCCAACTTTTGAGCCTTTTTGAGTAAAAGAAATGCCAGAAATGGTGTGATGGTTGCCATGAAAGGTACCCTGAAAGATGGGAATGGGTTGTAGTTCCAATCCACTCATATCAATATCATTGGTTAGTTCCACTGTTTTTCCAACCGACCATACATCGCTGGTGCAGTTTTGGGCAAATTGCAGCAGTTGGGCAGGGGTTTGGATTTCAATGGTGCTCTCACTGGCAAGACAGGGGGAGATGGTGGAAAGAAACATGGAAATGAGTAAAAAAACAGAAATGAGTATTTGTTTGTGTTTCATCATGTATCCTCCTCATCTATGGTCAAATCCTGATACTTGCTCTCAATCAGCGCATCCATACTACCATGTACAACGCCCTTGAATTCTCCATCCACAAAACCAGAAACATGCCCACGGATATGGCCATCCAACCGCATGGTCCCTCGCTGGAAACGCTGTTTTCTGTCTCGATTTAAAGTGATGGCAGTACGTTCAATGAGGGCATCACCCAAAATGAGCAGTTGAGGCAATACAGTCATAACCAAAATAATAGAGGTCACAGTCCCACGTCCCAGGGTTTGTCCCACAGAGCCAATGGTAGCATCGGTGGAAATCCCACCAATGAGAAAGCCAGAGACCGCCATAATACTGCCGGAGGTTAAAATGGTAGGAAAACTCTGGTCAAGAGCCTGTACGGCAGCCTGATAGCGTCCCAGTTCTGGTTTTAGTTCTAAATATCGGTTGGTGATGACAATGGCGTAGTCAATGGTAGCTCCCATCTGAATGGAGCTGACCACCAGATAGCTGAGGAAGAACAGATTACTGTCTTGCAGAACAGGGAAAGAGAAATTGATCCAGATAGAGCCTTGGATGGTCAAGACCAACAGGAGTGGCAGACCAGCAGATTTGAAGGTAAAGAGCAAAATCACCATTACAAAGAGGGCAGTTAGAATACTGATTTTCAGATTGTCCTCTGAAAAAGAGTTGGCTAAATCCTGTGCATTGGTGGAGTTTCCCACCAAAATCACAGAATCTCCATAATATTTCTGCGCAATGCCCCGAATTTCATCCAATAGGGCATAGGTTTCTTCATTTTCCGTGGGTGTATTGGAGATAAAGACCATTCTGGACCAGTGTTCCCCCCGTAGCTGTTCCAAGCCAATATCTAGTTGTTCTTGTAGTTCGTCCACTTTTTCTTCCTGTTGCTCTGTAAGGGAGACAACCCCTTTGTCTTTCTGTTCCAGCAGAAATTCAAAAATATCAATCAGGGGGACAGAGTAGTCATCTGGTTCCTGAAAAATAGCACCATATTCTTCGACACTCAGACCATATGCCTGATACAGTAGGCGGGCAAGTTCCAAATCCACGCCGGCAAGTTCAGAAAATTGCCTGGGGTTCATGGGATCGGTCAACATACGCCCATCTTCCACTGAGATGTTGGCAAGTCCTGTTGCTGTGGTGATAGAGTCAATGGCAGATACCTGCTCTAAAATTGCCTGTTCCTTTTGGTAATCCCCACGGGGAACCAACACAGCAACGGTATTTTGATTGCCAAAGGTGGCAGTTACTTTTTCCTCTGCAAGACGCCAGTCTGGCTTGTGGTCAAAGTCTGAATCATTGGCATCAAATACATAGTCACACTGACTGGATAAAATAGCGCCGGCAATCAGAACCACCAGAAAAATTGGAGGGAGTATTTTTCTCGTTTTTACTGCAAAATTGCCCAGAAACTCAATATGTGGTACCAGATTTTTGTGTCTGGTTGCTTCAATGGGTTTATGAAACAACATAATCAGACCAGGCATCAGCAAAAAGACACACAACATACTGGCAATGATTCCTTTGGCAAGGACAATACCCATATCGAATCCGATTTTTAGTTGCATCATCATCAAAGCCACCAGCCCAGAAATGGTGGTGAGACTGGAGGAAGAAATCTCCACAATGGCTTTGGACAGGGCGGCTATGCTGGCTTCTCTGGCTTCCAGACCGCCATCCCGTTCTTCCATATACCGGTGACAAAAAATGATGGCATAGTCAATAGCGAGAGCCAATTGCAACACAATGGCAATGGACTTTGTGATAAACGAAATGGTACCAAACCAGTAGTTGGTTCCCATATTTAATACCGCAGCCACCACAAAGACAATTAAGTACACAGGTACTTCCATGTAGCTTTTGGAGGTGAAAAGCAACACGATGACAATAACCACAGCGGCAATCATTAAAATAACGGTCATCTCTTGCTGTAAACTGGCAGATTCATCACGACCCACTGTAGTAGAGGGGTAGTAGTCATAGCCTTCCAAAAGGGATTCTACTTCCTGAAGGGCAGCAATGGTATCTGGGCTCTGTTCTTCCCCGTCAAAAGAAATGGTAAACAGGGCAGCTGCCCCACGGTAGTGGGCATCGCCGTCATCAAATGCAACGGAGGACACACCAGAGATCCGCTCTATTTTGGGTACAAGATTTTGGGCAGCTTCCAGTGTGATGTTGTTCACCATAATATTGGCACTGCCTAAGGTGATGAATTCCTCATCCATTAACGTCAATCCACGCCGGGTTTCTGTTTCAGATGGCAAATAGGTGGTAATGTCATTATTCACCTGTACTTTGTTGATTGAGGCAGCACAAAAGAGAAATGCGGCAATAAAGACTAAATAAAATGCTTTTCTCTTGTCCACAATGAAGCGGGCAAGTTTTGTCATAAAAGACTCAGTATTAGGTTCTGTTTGGGACATTCTAATCATCCCTCCCTTTGGGTTTCATAGGATGGGAGGAAGTAGGAAAAGTTTTGTAACAACAATTCTTTGGTTACAGGGACATCACTACTTAACCACCAGCGAATCAGGGATAACATAGCACCAGCATAGAATCTGGCTGCAATCTCTGGATGGATATGGGGCACTGTTTTTTGAAATTGGGGTTGAGAAATCCGTTGACAGAGTTCCTGTGCAGCATAATCCTCCAACATATGTGCCGCTGTACTGGCACCACTGTCTACACAGGCTTTGTATAAAGTACGGCGTGCGGACAGGAAATCCAATACCCGTTCCGTTGCAATCAAAAAATATTCCCGTGGGTTGGTAATGGTACCCTGAGGCAGACAGGTGTCAATACACTCCTGCTCCAGCTGATGGAGCATGTAGTGAAGTAATTCCTGTTTGTCGGAAAAATGGGCATAAAAGGTGGTGCGGTGCACCATTGCAGTTTGACAGATATCCGTAACAGACAGTTGTGAAAAAGGTTTCTGCTGTAAGAGGGAGATGAGGGCATCTACCAACAGTTTCCGTGTTTTCCGTTGTCGTAGATCCAGATGGCTTTCGGATTCATTCACAAAAACAACCTCCTTCCGTTGTGTGGAACAGCATACTACGTTTGACTACAAATGTCAAGATACTATACAAATGTAGATTATATAGGGCAAAACAATCGCAGCCTCAATGGGCTGCGATAGAGACAGAATCAAAAATTTTGTTTTTTCAATCGCCGAATGTCTTCCCCAAAGAATTGCAGGATATAGTATTCTCCCGACAAACGGGATGCAATTTGAGGGGAATACCGCTGGGCAGTTTCTTCAATGGTCAGATTGGAGGAGATGACAGTACACTTTTTTGCCACAAGGCGGCTGTTGAGTAGGTCATACAGGGTGTGCTGTACAAATTGGTTGGTCATTTCTGTGCCCAAGTCGTCCAAAATCAGCAAGTCACAGTTGTGATATCGTCTGGTTTCATCCAAGGCGAGCTGTACTTCTCCGCCATCACGCTGAAATTTTTTGGTTTCAAACTGGTTGAAAATATTTGTGGCAGTGTCATAAACCACAGAAAAGCCCTGGTCAGACACAGTGCGTGCAATACAGGCAGAAAGAAAGGTCTTTCCTAAACCAGGTGCTCCAAACAAAAACAGGTTTTGTATAGGGAAACGACCAAAGTTCAAAGCATAGTTTTGACAGGTATCGTAGACAAACTCCATATTTTCACGAGGAGATATGTTATGGGCTGGGTCCACAGTCCGGCTGTAATAGTCCAGTTGAAAGGATGCAAAAGATTGCTCCCCCAAATTCAAAAGCTTGGATAAATCTTGGATTTGCTCCTCCTGACACAGAGCACGCAGACAGCTACACATTTTGTTTCCAATCCAGCCGGTGTCACCACATAGGGAACATTCTACCTTTGTGTCCAGACAGTCAGCAGACAGTCCCAAAGCATGCAACAATTTGGCACGTTCCTGCTGCAAACTGAGGTTACGCTCACGCACGGCACGCACTGCATCTCCAGCCTTTTCCCCTTGGCGCAGGCAGTTGGCAATCAGGTTGGACATGGTAGCCTGGAGTTGGCGGTCCAGTGCTTTGACACGGGGGTCTTTTTGATAAATTTGCTGGCGCAGTGCTTCACGCTGGGCATTGCGCTCCCGGCGTTTGGCATCCAGACGTGCTGTGGCACGGTATAGAATGGTCTGGTCATAGGACATAGATTATTCCTCCATCTTTTTAAACTGTTCCATCATGCGCCGTATACGAGCCATATCATCGGCAGCCTGTGGGGATTGCTGTGGAAGTGCTCTGTTTTGTTGTGGGGTGGTGGAGTAAGTAGTGCGAGTTAGCTTGTCGTTGGCTTCCACAGCAGCCAGTGTATGAAGCCCCTTTTCATGCCAGCGACGTAAAATGGCATTCATATACCGCCAATCCATCGCCTGTTTTTTCATAATGGTGCGTTCATAGGCAGTCCGCAGCATTTCATCGTCAAATCCCATAGCATCCCAGCTGGCAATAAAATTTTTTTCCTGTTCCACCAGTGGTCTGGGTGGGATGTCCAAAATACGCAGAACTTCGGTTCCTCGACTTTGTAAGCGAATCAATGTTTGCAGGTGATGTTCTGCGGCTTCTATAGTATCAATATTCTTTTTTGCCCAAATAAAGCCCTCACGGCGAATTTGAGATAGGGTAGGGCGTCGCCCCTTACCATATTTTCGTTCAATTTCTTCAATACACCAGTTGATGAGCAGGCAAATCACCTCAGGAGGCAGGGAGAGATAATCATACAAAGTATACAATACCTTTAAATCATTGGAAGACATTTTTTTACCCAGACGGCGTTCCGCCTCTGCGGTAAGTGCAAGAAAGGTTGCAGAGGGGTCTTCCATAATCTGTGTGATATCTGCAATGGAGTAGTCGGGGGGTGGTGCTTCTGGTGGTACAACAGGTTCAAAACTGGGTTCCAGTGTCAAAGTGGATGGTGCAAGCCCCTGTTCCTTTAGAATTTGCAGTGCAGTCTGTTTGCGTTCCTCTGGCCAACGTAATCCATCCAGATTTCCCTGGCGCAGTAGATAGAGGTAGAGCAATGCAGCATCACCATGGTCTAACTTGATTAAGCGATCTGCTGCCTGATTGGTCATAGAGAGAATGCTGCCTGGCAGCAACAGTTGAGCCATAAAAGAAAGCTCCTCCTTTTGGTAAAACGGGTGGGAAGGTACCACTATTTTTGCTTCCATTCTACCGCAAAATTTTCGTTTCGTAAACAGGAAATGAACAGAAGTTCGGGTTGGAATTGGTACAGACTATAAGGAGTGGAACGGAAAGGGGGGATTTTGTGAAAAAGATAGGGATTGTCATAAAAAATTCATGGTAAATTTGTTTTTCAAATAGAGATAAGTGTGCTATAATACACTCAATGCTGTGGTGTTGCAGAGCAGGTATCCAATGAGAGATGTTAGAACAAGCAGATTGGAGGGATTCCAGATGAAAAATAAAATTACCGTTTCCATTGCAGGTCAGGAGTACACTATGGTGGCGGATGAAGATGAGTCCTATGTCCATCGCTGTGCCATTTTTGTAGATAATCAGGTACGGGAAGTGATGAATGGCTCCCGTTTGAGTAAGGCCGATGCCGCTGTGTTGGCAGCGATGAATATAGCGGACCAATATTTCCGGGAACTTGAGACAGGGGAAAACCTGAGAAAACAGATCAAAAATGGATTGGACGAAAATGCAAAGCTGAAAATGGAACTGTCCGAGGCAAAGCGGGAGATGTTTAAAGAGCAAAAATAAAGAAGTTTCCATAATCCCCAAGGGGATATGGGAGACAAAAGGGGGATGGAACCATGTTGGAGCTACTTGCTCCTGCTGGCTCTATGGAGTCAGTTGTCGCCGCAGTCCAAAACGGTGCAGATGCCGTCTATCTGGGCTACGGCGATTTTAACGCCCGCCGTAATGCAAAAAATTTTACACAGGATGAAGTGGCTCAGGCAGTTCGTTACTGTCATTTGCGGGGAGCAAAGGTCTTTTTGACACTCAATACATTACTGACTGATCGGGAATTGCCAAGTGCAGCCAAGGTGGCACAGCAGGTCAATGAAATGGGTGTGGATGCAGTGATTGTTCAGGATTTGGGTGTGGTCCGTATGCTCAGACAGGTGGCACCCCAACTCCACATCCATGGCTCCACACAGATGACGGTCCATTCTCTGGATGGTGTGAAACAATGTGCAGATCTGGGTATGACCAGGGTGGTGCTGTCCAGAGAACTGAGCAGAGACCAGATTGAAGGGATTTGTGCAAAAAGCCCCATTGAGATTGAAACATTTGCACATGGGGCCCTTTGTATGTGTTATTCAGGGCAGTGCTACTTTTCCTCTGTGATTGGAGGGCGCAGCGGCAACCGTGGGCTGTGTGCCCAGCCATGCAGACTGAAATATGGATGGGGGAACAAGGCAAATGAGTTTCCTCTGTCACTGAAAGATATGTCATTGATTCGCCACTTACGGGAGCTAGAGAAGATGGGGGTATCCTGTCTGAAGCTGGAAGGACGCATGAAGCGACCAGAGTATGTGGCAATTGTAACAGGGATTTATGCACGGGTTCTGCGGGAAGACCGCTTGCCCACACCAGAGGAGGAGCAGCAGTTGGAGGCGGTCTTCTCCCGTCAGGGATTTACACAGGGTTATTACCTGGATGAACATGGGAAGGATATGTTTGGGACCCGGCAGGAGGAACAGCCACCATTTGAACTGTATGCACAGGCAAGGACCACCTATGAGAGCGGAGAAAACCGCAAGGAACCTGTGCGTATGTATGCCAGGATTCGTGCAGGGGTACCTGCACAGGTGGCAGTTGAGGATATTTTAGGGCATGTGGCTACGGTAGATGGTCCCATACCAGAACGTGCAGTGAATGTTCCACTGACCAGAGAAAAGGTAGAGGGACAGCTGACGCGCACAGGTGGAACCCCCTATCTGTGTGAAAAGTGTACGGTCCAGGTAGAGGATGGGCTTTCCCTGCCCCTTTCTGCTCTCAATGCCTTGCGCCGTCAGGTATTAGAGGAGCTGAGCAACCAAAGGATTGCCCTACCCAAACGTACATCGGAGGAATTCCATGCTGGGGTGCGCTATGAAAATCCACAGACACCGCCGGAGTGGATTGTATCTGTCCACTGTGCGGAGCAGGTAACAGAAGAACTGGTGCAGCGTAAACCGGCGATGCTCTACCTTCCAGTGGAGGAGGGGGCAGCCTGCCCAGAAACGATCCAACGTTGCCATGAGGCAGGTGTGGAGGTAGCTGCCATACTGCCTCGTATTTGCTGGGATCGGGAACTGCCACAACTGAAAAGCCAGATGGAAGTGGTGCAACGGGCAGGCGTGAAACAGGCAGTAGCTGGGACACTGGATGCAGTGCGGCACGGCATGGAGGCTGGATTTCAAATACGGGGAGACTATGGGCTGGGCATTTACAACAGCCAGACATTGAAGGAACTGAAGCGGATGGGTCTGGTCAGTGCAACTGCATCCTTTGAGCTGAAATTTGCCCAGATTCGGGATTTGTCTAAGGGTATCCCAGTGGAAGCCATTGTATATGGGCACTTGCCATTGATGATTACAGAAAATTGTATCATTCACAACCATACAGGGGAACATAGCTGCAATGGGAAACAGCGCCTGATTGACCGCAAAGGGGAGACCTTTCCTGTGCAAAAAGCTTATGGATGCAGAAATGAGATCCTAAATGGGAAAACGCTGTTTCTGGCAGATAAGATGGGGGATTTTCAGAAAATCGGGCTATGGGCAGCCAGATTGATGTTCACCACTGAGACACCAGAGGAATGTGTGAAGGTTTTGGAGCGGTACCAGGGTCATGGTCGATATAAGCCCGGAGAAGTGACACGTGGACTATACTACAGAGATGTGGAATAAAAGGAAGAAGTAACACTTATGGATTTGAAAATAAAAGCATTGTCCCCAAAAATCGGGACAGAAATTCCAACCCCATTTTATGCAACTGGCGGTGCAGCAGCGATGGATTTGCATGCCTGTATAGAGGAAGCAGTGACCATTCCAGCTGGTGGCAGGGCAGT
This sequence comes from uncultured Oscillospiraceae bacterium, assembly GCA_944383165.1. Taxonomy (GTDB): domain Bacteria; phylum Bacillota; class Clostridia; order Oscillospirales; family Oscillospiraceae; genus Lawsonibacter. Next base: position 26,503 of record CALWON010000012.1, on the reverse strand, counting down.
GATTCCAACTGGGATTGCCATTGCATTGCCCAGTGCAGACTATGTAGCGTTGATTTTTGCACGCAGTGGTCTGGGGGTCAAGCATGGAATTGCTCCTGCCAACTGTGTGGGTGTAATTGATAGTGACTACCGTGGAGAGCTGTTGGTGGGGCTGCAAAATTCCAGTGATGTGGCATATACCATCCAGCCAGCAGACCGTATTGCCCAGTTGATGATTACACCTGTCATACAGGCACAGATTCAGATGGTGGAGGAATTGGATGACACCACCAGAGGTGCAGGTGGCTTTGGTTCCACTGGTATGTGAACGGTTTGTTTGAGGTGTTTCAATGGCAATTATATTAGCTTCTCAGTCCCCCAGACGGCGAGAATTGCTGATGCAGATGGGACTGACAGAATTTGAAATCTGCCCTGCACAGGGAGAAGAAAAAATGGATGCAACCCTGTCTCCCAGACAGCTTGTGGAACAGCTCTCCCTGCAAAAGGCACAGGAAATTGTGCAAAAACGAGGGGAGGAACATCTTATCATTGCCGCAGATACTGTCGTTTCCATTGATGGGCAGGTGTTGGGGAAGCCACAGAATGAGCAGATGGCAAAAGAGATGCTGCAATGTCTCTCTGGACGGGAACACACAGTTTACACAGGGATTACCGTGTGCCAAAATGGTTTGATTACTACACAGAGCGAGAAAACCAAAGTGCGGTTTTATGCTCTTACTGAACAGGAGATTGACCAATACATTGCCACAGGGGAACCAATGGATAAGGCAGGCAGCTATGGCATACAGAACTATGGGGCTCTGTTTGTGGCAGGAATTGAGGGAGATTACTTCAATGTGGTAGGGCTGCCCATTGGACGGCTGCACCGAATTTTGTTACAGTATGGAGTGGATGTACTGTCTGAACAAGCAGAAAAGAGGTTGAGCAGGTGAAAGACTTTCTACGCCATAATGGAATCTGGCTTCTCATCATTGCCTTTTTGCTCAGTGTACTCATCTGTATTTCTTCTCTGATGATGGGTGGGACAGCCAATCCATTTTCCAATCTGATGACCAGTATCACTGCACCCATTCGGGATTGTGTGACAGCGGTGGCAGACTGGGCAGGTGGGGTACAACGCTATGTCCTTCACTATGGCGAAATGGAGGAACAGATTGCTGCACTGGAAAAAGAGGTGGCGGAGCTCCGGGCACAAGTGCGGGAAAATGAGGCTGCGGTCACAGAAAATGAGCAGCTGCGGCAGTTGCTAAACTTGCGGGCAAAACGGGAAGATTTCGTGTTTGAATCGGCTAAGGTCAATGCCCGGTCTACCTCGAACTGGCAGTCTACCTTAACATTAAGTAAGGGAAGTGAAGCAGGTGTTCAGACTGGGAACTGTGTGGTGACAGAGACTGGTCTGTTGGTGGGAGTTGTGACTGAAGTTGGAAGCAACTATTCCATTGTGACCACCATTATTGATACCAGTATGGAAATTGGTGGGCTGATTACCAGAACCAACACAGCAGGGGTGCTGGAAGGGGAGCTTTCACTGATGCAGGAGGGAAAGTTAAGATTGGGTTATCTACCTGATGATGCAAAGCTAGTGACAGGGGATGAAGTGCTCACATCGGGAAAAGGGGATGTATACCCCTCAGGTCTGGTGGTAGGACAGGTGGAGGCGGTCTTTGATGAACCATCTGGTATGACCCGCTATGCAGTGGTTGTTCCAGAAGTCAAGCTGGATCAGCTCATTGAGGTGTTTATCATCAAATCGTTTGATATTGTAGAATAAGAACCCATATGGGAGGAAAAAATGACATATCGACACCAATTTCATAAATGGTTTTATTATAGTTTGGCACTGTTACTGGTTTGGTTTATGGATAGTCAGGTTTTGAATCGTTTGCCCATATTTGGTGTGGTTCCCATGCTGTTACCTCTGGTGGTGGTCATTGTAGGGGTACTAGAGGGAGCCTATGCAGGGACAGGGTTCGGGATGGCAGTAGGGCTGCTGTGGGAGCTGACCTATCCAGATGGATTTGGTGGTCTGGTCTTTGGAATGGCACTGGCTGGCATGGTGACAGGAGCCATTTCCCAGTACGCTTTAAGTCAGTCTCTCCTGAGTTGCATCCTCTGTTCCGCTGGGGTGCTGACCATTTTAGATGGTATGAGAATTTTAAGGGCGCTGTTCATCCAACTGGATACATTGAATGTATTGCTGGGAATTGCAGTGCCTGAGGTATTGTGGTCCCTATGTTGGACCCCGGTTGTCTACCTACTATTTCACCGTGTTTTTCAAAAAGTGGGAGGAACACGGCTTGCGTAACAGCGTACAGGGAAAGGAGCCGGCACAATGAATCGAAAACAGTTTAACCGCCGTATTTGGGGTGTGGTTATGGTGCTGGTCAGCATGCTTACCTTCCTTTGCTCCAATTTATACACGCTACAATATACCATGGGAGCAGAATATGCTACACAGTCTGTGGCAAAGGTGGCAGAGACAGAGGTAGTGCCAGCCAGCAGAGGTCTGATTTTAGACCGGAATGGAACCGTTTTGGTATCCAATGAAGTGTCCTATCAAGTGTCTTTGAATACATCCCTGATGGGAGATAGTCAGGAGCGGTGTGAAAACCTGCTGTCTCTCATTGAAGTGGCAAGACAAGAGGGTGTAGTGTGGGCAGACACCCTACCCATTTCCACTACACCCCCCTTCACTTATACCACAGAAACCCCATTTTTCACAGTCAGTACAGATGAGGAGGGCAATGAGGTCAAAAAATTGACCAAACTGGGCAGCCTGGCTGTCAATATGAAATGGATTAACGACCCTACAAAAGAACCAGAACCGGTGGAAGAACCAGAACCAGAGGAACCCAGTTGGTGGGAGAACCTGATGATTTCGTTGGGATTTGCGGAGGAGGAGCCAGTCAATCAGGCTTCAGAAGATGACCCCAACCGTCTACCCACAGCAGAGGAGCTGTTGGGGCGGATGTGTAAGAGTTTTGGAATCCAAGGGACTGGTGCTATAGATGAAGAACAGGCAAAAAAAGACGGGCAGATAGTCCCTACATTAAACATTGGGGATATGTCTGAAACGGATGCCAGAGCTGTGGCAGGGGTGCTATATGAGCTGTATTACCGCTCAAAAATCAACAACTGGCCCCTGTATGTCTTTGCTGAGGATGTCAGTACCAACTTTATCACCAGTGTGAAAGAACAGGGTCTGCATGGTGTGGAAATTGAGGCAGTCACCGTGCGCAAGTATAATACCCAATATGCAGCCCACCTGCTTGGACGTGTTGCAAGCATGAGCCCAGAAGAAGCTGATTACTATATGGGGTTAGATGTGGGGTATAACCTCAATGATAAGGTAGGAAAAGAGGGGGCTGAATGGGCATTTGAACAGTATTTGCGTGGTACATCTGGCACCAGAACCATTGAGCGCAATGAAAATGGAAAAATTATCTCCTCAAATTGGCTGACCGATACAGAAACAGGGGAACTGATGTCGCCAGAGCCAGGAAACAATGTGTTCTTGACCATTGATATTGACTTACAGCAAAAAGTGGAAGAAATTCTGGCAACCGGTGTGCAAAATTTGGAAAGCAAGGAAGTGCGTGGTGCGGCTTGTGTGGTACTGGATGTAGATACAGGTGAAGTTCTGACCGCTGCGTCCTATCCCACGTTTTCCCTTGAAAATTATTCTAGGGATTATGCAGAAAATGCAACAGACCCATTATCCCCTCTGCTGAACCGTGCGTTTATGGGGCTCTATGCACCAGGTTCCACGTTTAAGATGATTACAGCCATTGCAGCTTTGGAGGAGGGGATCATTACACCCAATACCAAAATTAGAGATGAGGGTAAGTACACCTATTGGTCAAAAACCAATGCCCCCCCTCAATGTTGGATTTATCGGCAGTACGGTGGTACACATGGTTTAGTGGATGTGACAGAGGCCATTGAAGTCTCCTGTAACTACTTCTTTTACGATGTGGGCAGACGGATGGGGATTGAAACTTTGGACCGCTATGCTGAGATGTTCGGATTGGGGCAAAAAACAGGGGTGGAGTTTTCTGAGTATCCAGGTGTCCTTGCAAGCCCAGAATATTCAGAATCTGTGGGACAGAAGTGGTATGAAGGTAACATCACATCTGTGGCCATCGGACAGGAAAACACACAGGTAACCCCCATCCAACTTGCCAATTATATTGCAACACTGGTGAATGGCGGTACAAGGTATACCACCCATTTACTCAAGACAGTCAAGTCTGGGGATTTTTCCCAGGTGGTTTACAATTATGAACCGCAGGTGGTCAACAGCATTCAAATCAAAGAGGAAAATCTGGATGCAGTCAAGGAAGGTATGCTGGATTTGACTACAAAGGGTTCTGTTGCCTATGCCTTTGCAGATTTACCATTTCAGGTAGGGGCAAAAACGGGTTCTGCACAGGTCAGTGTGGAATCTCAATCCAATGCAGTGTTTGTCTGTTTTGCACCTTACGACGATCCACAAGTTGCAGTGGCTCTGGTGGTAGAGCGGGGCGGCAGTGGTTCTACTTTGGGTGAAATGGCAGCACAGGTTTTGACCTATTACTTTACCACAGAGGGCAATCAGGGGCAACTACCAATGGAAAATGTATTGCTTCCCTGACCTGTCCTGTACTCAATTTGGTTCCAACTGTGATAACAGCTTGAACAAATAGATTTTATGTCTCAAAGGAAGAAAGGAGACAGACAAGATGTCTGAGTGTACTCACAACTGTTCTACTTGTAGTTCGGACTGTAGTTCCCGAGATATGAGGGCTCCAGCCAATGCAAAATCCAGCATCAAAAGGGTGATTGCCGTTGTCAGTGGAAAGGGAGGTGTTGGAAAGAGCACAGTGACTGCCTCTCTGGCCATTGCCATGGCACGCAGAGGGCACAAGGTGGCTGTTTTGGATGCTGATATTACAGGACCTTCCATGCCCACTGCATTTGGTATCCATGAACGGGCACTGGCAACAGAGGATGGCATTCAACCTGCTGTTACTGCCAGCGGAATTAAGCTGATGTCTCTGAACCTGCTCACCGCCAATGAGACAGATCCCGTCATCTGGCGTGGACCTGTGATTGCTGGTGTTGTCACCCAGTTCTGGAGTGATGTGGAGTGGGGAGAGGTGGACTACATGTTTGTAGATATGCCCCCAGGAACAGGGGATGTGCCCCTGACTGTATTCCAGTCCCTGCCCGTGGATGGCATTGTGGTGGTCACATCTCCTCAGGATTTGGTATCCATGATTGTGACTAAGGCTGTCCACATGGCACAGATGATGTCAGTGCCTCTGTTGGGTCTGGTGGAGAATTACAGCTACTTCCAGTGTCCTGACTGTGGCAAGCAACACGCCATTTTTGGAGAGAGTCACTTGGAACAGGAGGCAATGAAACTAGGTCTGCCTCTGCTGGCAAAGCTCCCCATTGACCCCAATCTGGCTGCCGCTTTTGATGCAGGTAAACTGGAGGAACTGGATACCAATTATCTGGAAGGGGTAGCAGCCCAACTGGATGTTTAAAAACGGAAAAGCATGAAAACAATCGCAGCGATGATGATTCATCGCTGCAATTTTCATTTAGATATGCTCTTTTACCTTTGCCAGTTCTTCTGCAATATTGAGAACATGGTCACCGATTCGCTCAAAATCTGTAAGCAGTTCAGCGTAGATGATACATGCTTCCTCAGAGCAGGTACCATCTTTCATGCGGGCTAAATGGTTGCGGCGGAAGTCCCGGCGCATATCATCAATTTTTTGCTCCAGAGCAGACACTTCTGAGAGCCAGCTTTGTGTACCGGCATGTTCATCCAGCAGTTGGTTGATGCCTTCTTCACAGATATCCCGCATCGCAGTAATTTCTCCAATGGCTGCATCAGAGAAAGTGATATTCCGACTGAGCAGTTTTTTGGTATAACCAGCCAGGTTGTTGGCATGGTCGCCAATGCGCTCAATATTGCCAGAGATGGTAAAGAAGCCACTGACAACCGCTGAGGCCTGTTCGTTGGTTTCATAGGTAATCAGTTTGGAGACATGCAGAGAAATTTCTTTGTTGAGAAAGTCCAAATATTCTTCTACTTCCTCCACACGCTCTAACTGGTCTACACTGCGATTCAAAACGGAATGGAAACTGGCTTCCACATTTTCCTGTGCCATTATCATCATGCGGCGCAGCTCATGCTGAAGCTGGTCCACATAAATGGCAGATACACCCAGACCGCCGTCTTTACTGCTAATCTGTACTGGGGTCAGGTACTCCAGATGCATCTGACCATCTCTGTCCTCTGGGCGTTCAGGTAGAATTTTGGTGGCAGCCATAGCCAGATAGTTGCCAAGAGGCAGGAGCAGGATGGTGGTAATAATATTAAAACAGGTGTGCGTCAAAGCAATCTGAGCGGCAGGGGATGTGGGCATCATAGCTGAAATAGATTGCCCAAGGGAATCAGGGAGCACAATGGTACCATCAATCACATGGGCAATGGGGAACAGCATAAAGAGAATGGTAAATATAATGGTACCAATCACATTAAACATGAGGTGGATGATGGTGGTACGTTTGGCGCTACGGCTGGTACCAATGGAAGCCAATACTGCGGTAATACAGGTACCAATGTTTTGACCAAACAGCACAAAGACAGCACTGGAAAGGGGGATCACACCACTGTTGGCAAGGGTCTGCAAAATACCAACAGAGGCAGAGGAAGACTGAATGACAGCAGTAAAGCCAGCACCGGCCAGAATACCCAGCAAAGGATTGGAGAAGGTGGACATTAGATTGATAAATGCCTCAGATTCACGCAGGGGGGACATGGCACTACTCATCATATCCATACCAATAAATAGCACACCGAGACCAGCTAAAATTTGACCGATGTGCTGAAGCTGTGGACGCTTCACAAACACCACAAGGGCAACACCTACAAAGGCAAACAGCGGAGCCAATTCACCCACATCTAGGGCAATCAGCAGACCTGTGACTGTGGTACCGATGTTGGCACCCATAATAATCCACACAGCCTGCCCAAGGGTCATCATACCAGCATTGACAAAGCCAACCACCATAACAGTAGTGGCAGAGGACGACTGGATGACGGCGGTAATCAGGGTACCGACCAGAACGCCCAAAAAACGGTTGGCAGTCAGCCGTTCCAGGATTAGTTTCATCCGGCTACCTGCGGCGGCTTCAAGGCCGGAGCTCATCATCTGCATTCCATAAAGGAACAGAGCTAAGCCTCCTAACAGGCCTAAAAAGTCTGTCATTTGCATGTTTGGATTTCCTCCTCATTCTCTACAATAACATTTGTGTGTAATTTGACTGGGATCATTCATCCAAAAAACGTAAAAGGCATCACCCACGTAAGATACCATATTCTTACGCAGGTCATGCCTCAATTCGTTTTTTGACTGGTTAAGCCAACTCCTGTTGACCCGGGCACAGATGCTCCCATGGCATTGCTACCTCTCTGTACTCTTATTTTCTAATCCTAAACCACATACTATTATAAAAAACAAGATACCACTCGTCAATAGATTTTACATGGAGTTTATAATCTTCAAACATTTTCTCCTGTCTCCATAGAAAATCCCCTCTTTTCTGTTATAAAAAGAGGGGATTTTCACGAATAGATGGTAATTATTGTTCTTTTTGTGTTTCTAAATAGTCATCATAGGACATAAGGCGGTCAATTAACTTGCCATCTTCTGTAAAATCAAAGATGCGGTTACAGACGGTCTGAATGAGCTGATGGTCATGGGAAGAAATCAGGATGTTGCATTTGACCGCTTCCAGCCCGTTGTTCAATGCGGCAATGGATTCCAAATCCAGATGGTTGGTGGGCTGGTCCAGCATTAGCACATTGGCTCCAGAGAGCATCATACGTGAGAGCATACAGCGCACCTTTTCACCACCGGAGAGTACCTTGACAGGCTTGTAGACCTCATCGCCAGAGAATAGCATACGCCCTAAAAATCCACGCAAATATTGCTCCTGTGGGTCGTTGGAATATTGGCGCAGCCACTGTACCAGATTGTCATCACAGCCTTCAAAATAGGGGGTATTGTCTTTGGGGAAGTAGGAGTAGGTGGCAGTCTGCCCCCATTTTACAGTACCCTCGTCTGGCTCCATTTCGCCAGCCAGGATTTTAAAGAGGGCAGTGTGGGCATTTTCGTTGTCCCCAACAAAGGCAATTTTATCCCCATGGTTCACAATGAAAGACACCTTATCCAATACTTTGACACCATCAATGGTTTTGCTCACATCGGTGACAAACAGGATGTCCTTGCCTACCTCACGGTCAGGGGAGAAGCCTACCCAGGGATAGCGGCGAGAGGATGCAGGCAGTTCCTCAACGGTCAATTTATCCAGCAGTTTACGGCGGGCAGTTGCCTGTTTGGATTTCGACTTGTTGGCAGAGAAACGGGAGATAAAGTCCTGTAACTCCTTGATTTTTTCTTCATTGCGCTTATTCTGGTTTTTAATGAGCTGCTGTACCAGTTGGCTGGACTCATACCAGAAGTCGTAGTTGCCCACATACATCTTAATTTTATTGTAATCAATATCTACAATGTGGGTACAAACAGTATTCAAGAAATGGCGGTCATGGCTGACTACAATCACAGTACCCTCAAAGTCTAGGAGGAAATCCTCCAGCCAGTTGATGGCATCAATATCCAGGTTGTTGGTAGGCTCGTCCATCATCAGGAGGTCAGGGTTGCCAAACAGAGCCTGCGCCAGCAGAACCTTCACCTTGAGGCGGGCATCTAAAGTAGCCATATCGTTATAATGTAGATCAGTGCCAATGCCAAGTCCCTGCAAGATGCGGCTGGCGTCGCTTTCTGCCTCCCAGCCACCCAGTTCCGCAAATTCTTCCTCTAAGTGACAGGCAAGCATACCGTCTTCATCAGTCATTTCCTCTTTGGCATACAGTTCTTCTTTCTGCTTGCCAATTTCATAGAGACGCTGGTTACCCATAATCACGGTGTCCATCACATTGTGGGCATCGTAGGCATTCTGATTTTGCTTGAGTACAGACATACGGATATTGGGCAACAGGGAAACCTGACCACTGGTGGGTTCCAGTTCACCAGAAAGGATTTTAAGGAAGGTGGATTTGCCTGCGCCATTGGCACCAATAATGCCATAGCAGTTGCCACGCAAAAATTGTAAATCCACATGGGAAAAGAGTGGCGTGCCGCTGTAGTTTAAGCTCAAATCGGTAACTGTAATCATGGTACGCTCCTTCAATTATAGTAGTATTCAAACAATCGGGTATTATCTTATCATATTCTGTCAGGAAAGAACAGAGTTTTTTGAGAGAAAAACAGGGTGTATTTTTCAATTTTTCCAGAATGATTGCCAGAATATACATCTGCCCTGTGCAAAGAAATTGCACAGGGCAGATGAACGAAGGTAGGATTACCAAGAGAAACCAAAGGGCCAGTTATAGGTTGGAGATTGCTGGGTACTCTGCTGACTGGATTGTGGCTGAATTTGATTGGCAGCCTCTGTCTGCTCATTTTTTTCATCAAAAGTAATGGACAGCTCCAAAGTTTCTGTATTACGGATGACCTTCAAAGTGGCTGTGTCCCCTGCCTTGTAGTCAGTGGAAAGGGCAGCGGTCAAAGCGGTACTGGAGTCAATTACAGTGTCATCAATAGCAATAATGATGTCACCAGACTGTAGCCCAGCCTTTTGGGCACAAGAGCCGTCAGCGACACTTTCCACAAAGGCCCCTGCACTAATGCCATATTTCTGGGCATAGTCGGGAACAGAAGTCACCTGCACACCCATGTAAGGCTTTCCTGTCACATAGCCATGTTCGATCAAGTCAGTCAGAATTTGCTTCACATCGTTGATGGGAAGGGCAAAGCCTAAACCTTCGGTAGAGACACCAGAACTGCTCTGGGTATATTTTGCAGTGACAATACCAACCACATTTCCATAGCTGTCAAATAGGGGACCACCGGAATTGCCCTGATTGATGTCGCAGTTGGTCTGCAATACATTCAAAGTGGTGGTCTCTGTCTGATTGGTAGTGGGGTTCACACTGGAAGTGGTAATGAGACGTTCCAAAGCGGAGACAAGACCATCGGTCAGAGAGTAGGTCAACTCACCCAAGGGGTTGCCAATGGTATAGACGCTTTCCCCGACCACCAGTTGGCTGCTGTCACCTAATGTAACAGGGGTAAGACCAGTAGCTTCAATTTTCAAAACCGCTACATCATTGTCCCGCTCGCCGCCTACCAGCTTTGCAGTGTATTTGGAGCTGTCTGCGAAGGAAACTTCAATATCAACGGAGTTATTGACAGCACCCTCAATCACATGGTAGTTGGTGGCAATATAACCATCAGAGGTCAACACAAAACCAGAGCCGCTGGCGGCGGAGGTGGTGACCTGACCAAAGAAGTTGGTGGTGGTGGACACAGTGATACCAACACAGGAAGCCAGATTTGCAGCATAGAGCTGTTCGGGAGTCATAGGTTGATTGTTATTGTTGTTGGCAACCGTTTCAACCTGGGGACGCTCCCCCTGATATATCACAGTTTCAGGCTGGGTAGAAGCATTGTAGAGGGCAGCCCCACCAATACCAGCACCACCACCAACCAGAGCACAGGTTAGTACCAGGGCTATGGCACGTTTGGAAATGCTGCGGCGGGGTTTTTGAGGCTGTGGAGGTGTCACCCCATTGTAGTTTGGGGTGGGGTCAGTGTAATCCCCAAATCCACCACGATAGCCATCATTTTCACTATTATAAAAATTGAACTCATTGCGATCCATGTTTCAATCACTCCTCAATCTGTTGCATCGGTAGTTTTTCCTTTGAACAAGACAGAGTATACCGAATAATTATGAAGAAAACATGAAGAAATATAGAGGGAATTTTAAATTTTTCCAAAACGAACTTTGAATCTGGATTATGGGAGCTTGCCCCGTAAAATAGCCATGATATCCCAGACAGCGGTTTCTAAATCTTGTCTGGTGCGCTCAAATAATCCCAATTTTAACAGGTTGATGATGGTAAGCATCACAGTGGGACCAAGTACCATACCCAAAACGCCGGCAAGACGCATACCAATGTAGATACTGATGAGAGATACAATAGGGGAAAGCCCAGTCTGGTCTCCTACAAATTTTGGTTCCCCTACTCGCCGGAATAAAGCGATGACACCCCAAATGAGCATCAATTCAATGGCTTTTGGATAGTCCTGCATAAAAAGGGCAATGACAGCCCAAGGGACCATCACAGTACCTGCTCCAACGATAGGAATAAAATCCAAAATGGCAAGCCCCAGTGCCAGTAACAGCCCATAGGGCTGGCTTGTGATAAAAAAACCGATTAGGAGGATAAAAAAGACCCCCACAGACAGCAAAAGCTCTGCACGGATATAGCCACCAAAGGCAGAGAGTGCAATGTTACGTACCTGTGAAAACAGATGTCTTAACTTATGATGGGTACGCTGTGCAATCTGGCTTCGTAAATTGGAATAGTCGGCGGTCATCATATAGGCAGCCATGAGATAGACAATCACACCCAAGCCAAAAGAGGGAATACCCTTGGCAGCCTGACTGGTAGAGTCAATCAGTCGGTTTAAAATCTGAGGGACTGCACTGCCTAACCAGGAGAGAAAACTGTCCATCATAGATTGAATGGACTCATTAAACTGCACTGGAACCAGTGTAAATAAATGGGAAGAAGCCTGTTCCAGCTGTTCCATAAACGCCTGAAATCGAAATAACAGGGTATTCCAATTTTGTGCCAGAGAGAAAAGTTCCAACCCAGCCATATAGACCAGATACCCAATTCCCAGTCCAATTAAGCCGAACAGAAGCAATAAAATAAAAAGAGCAGAGCATTTGGGAGGAAGTTTCAAGGTATTGTGAAGAAATAAAACCAATGGATGGAGAATGGCAGCTGTAATCAGTGCAGCCACAAAGGGCGCAAGGAGAGAGAGCAGAGGAAGCCCCACGATTTTTAGGGCAGAATAAGCCAATAACAAAAGCAGAATGCGGATTCCAATACGAAGCCAGAGTGCGCCCCGTTGGGACCAGGATAAGGGAACAGATTCCATAAAAATCATCCTTTCTGTCTAATGCAGATAGAAACAGAACAGGCTCTATCTCAAAGAACTGTGGGATAGAGCCAATGGGGTACAAGGTGCTCAGGAACTGGACGTTTCCAGATAGACAAGACCAATGATATTGGGACCAGCGTTGATGGCAATGACACCACCAATGGGGTATGTCATGGTAGAGGTTTCTCCCAAAGCCTGGGCACAGGCTTCCTCCATTTTGTGTGCTAGCTCCTGATTCTGACCACGGATGACAAAATAAGGTGTGCCCTTCTGACGGCTGTTTTCACACAGAGACAACAGGGCAGGAATCACATTTTTTTCACCCCGCACTTTGTTGAGAATTTTGGAATCTCCATTTTCAAAGGTCATAATGGGCTTTAGACCCAGAGCATCCCCCACAAATGCAGCGGCGGCAGACACACGACCGGATTTTTTTGCAAAACGCAGATCTAATGGGGCAAAAATGACTCGTACATGGTCAATCCAATGTTGCATAAAAGACAGGATTTCTTCTACGCTGCTTCCGGCCTGTGCCATTTTGGCACCTTCCATTACAGCCCAGCCGTAGCTGAGAGTGTAGTTATGGGAGTCCAGGATATGGATACGGAAGGTGTTGGTTGTGTCTGGATACTCCTCATAAAATTCATCCCTAGCTTGTAGGGCGTTTTGGTAGGTGGCAGATCCCTTAGAATTGATGGAGGTGTAAATCAGGTCAGTGGTACCTTCACGGTAGGCAGCCTCAAAACACTGATAAAACACGAAGGGGGTCAGTTGTGCATGGGTGGGAATTTTAGGTGCTGCAAGGAGCATCTCATAAAATTCATCAGGGGTAAAGTCAAAGCCGTCCTGATACTCTTTTACTCCCATAGCAATGGGAAAGGGTAGAACCTGAATACCTAACTGCTCACGGCTGTTTTTGGGAATGTCAGCAGCAGAATCCGTTACAAATTTGATGTGAGACATATGGGTCTCTCCTTTATTTCAAAATGGGATGGTGTGCTGGTGCCATTATTACAGAAATTGAAAGACATGTCAACAAAGGGAAGCTACTCTGCTTTCTTTTTCAATGGGATACGGGTGCCATCCTCTTTTTGCAGATAGGTGTTGGAGAGCTGGGCTTCCAAATTCGCCTTTACACTGTCAATATACTCCCGACGCAACAGGGCACGCTCTTTGGTTTCCTCTGGGGTTAAGCCCTCTGGGCTTTTGGCTTTGTGTGCCAGTTCATTGATTCGGTCAATTTTATACTGTTCCATACAAAACTCCTTATAGCTTTTAAATGTACCGCTCCAATAGGAGCATTATCCGACCTTTTTTGGACTGCCCCAACACTTCTTTTACCACACATTTCCCAAGCCCACGGCAGGACAGCACATCCCCTTGTGTCACCAGTCGGTCTGCTTTGACACACTCCCGATGGTTCACAGAGACCCGCCCCGCAGAAATCAAATCAGATGCCTTAGCACGTGAGGTGGAAAATCCGCAGGCGAGGACACTATCCAGCCGCAGAGTGGCAACGGTATCACGGATGATTTTCACTTGTGGTGGTTTTGGATGGAGCAGAGAAAGGGGAATTTCCCGTAACTGTAAAGTCCAACGTCCAGCAGAGTTCCATTGACTTAACACAATAGGCAGAGTTTCACGCAGCAAAATGAGCTGACAGGTTCCAGAATCCAGAAAGAGGTCTCCCAGCTTTTCACGGGTCAGCCCCAATCCCATCAAGCTGCCTAACATGTCTCGATGGGACAGGGTGGCATCGGTGGGAAATGTGGTTTCTATGGCAGCCAGTGTGTCGTCTGTGCCATCCAGAATTCCATCCTCATCCTGCCAGTCTGGGAGAAAAAAACAGACCTTCCGTTCTGCCTGCCCATGCCCACCCCAGAAAATATGCCTGGGGTGTCCACAGTGGGGCAGGATGTCAGCAATGGCAGCCTGTTCACTGGGTGAGAGAAAAGAAGTGGAGGCAGGTATATTGTGGTTCTGTGCAAGAGACAGCTTATCCAGTGCCCGAGACAACAAGATACGCTCCTCTGGATTTTTTCCATAGCGGTCGAGCAATTCAGTTTTTGATTTCATATTCCTATCTCATTTCTGTGAGGTTCCCTGTCAGTATAGGGGTTTCCAGTCATTCCGTCAAGTGATATTCTCCATACCATCTGTCATATAAAAGAGAGGAGCGGGAAGAGAGACTTGTTATTCTGTGCGATTTACACTATAATAAGGGGGATTATCACAAGTGAGGAGGGCAATGATGTACAATAAAATGAGAGGGATTGCACTGCTGTGTGCAATGATTACCGTAGGCAGTATGACGGCTTGCCAAAAACAGGAAGAAGCATTATCAGAGAGTTCACAGGAGGAGACTATCTCCGTTCTAGCTCCTGTGGAGGAGCCAGAGCCGGAGCCAGAACCAGTCTTGCCCTATCTCAATCCATTGACAGGAGAGAGACAGGCAGAGGACAATGCAAACAATCGCCCTGTTGCGATTATGCTCAATAATTTGAAAAAAGCACTGCCTCAGCTTGGGGTGGGACAGGCAGATATCATTTATGAAGCCCCTGCTGAGGGTGGCATTACCCGTATGATGGCAGTGTTTCAGTCGGTGGATGATGTGGGACAGATTGGCTCTGTCCGTTCTGCTAGAGAATATTATGTCTCTCTGGCATTGGGACATGATGCCCTTTATCTCCACGCCGGTGGCAGCCCTGGGGCTTATACTGCCATCAAAGAGTGGGGTGTGGCAGCGTTTGACTGTGTGAATGGTCCCTATGAGGGGACGCTTTTTTGGAGAGATCAAGATAGAAGAAAAAATATGGGCTATGAACATAGTGTCATTACAACAGGGGAGACCATCTCTGAACTGATGCCCACCTATTCTTATAGACTGACCCATAAAGAGGGGTATGAATATCCAACCCACTTTCTGGATGAGGATGAGCAGGCACAGGGCAGTTCGGCTGTGCAGGTAGAGGTTCCATTTTCTACTTACAAAACAGGTGTCTTTTCCTATCAGGAGGATACAGGGCTCTATGAAGTTTCTGAGTATGGAAAGCCCTATGTGGATGGAAATACAGGAGAACAGGTGGAAGTGAAAAATGTGCTGGTTCTGTTCACAGATGTATCCCTCATTGCAGGTGATGAGGCAGGGCGACTGGATGTACGCACCACCGGCACAGGGGAGGGAAAATTCTTCTGTGATGGGACTGTACAGGATATTACATGGTCGAAAAAAACAAACAGCACACCACTCTCCTACTATCAACAGGATGGGACACCGCTGGAACTGGGTGTAGGGAAAACCTATGTGAATGTAGTAGATGATGGAACAGAGCTTGTTATTACGGAGTGAGCCATATGGAATTTTTGTTGTGTGATACCCCATTTGGTCAAATGGGATTAGGGCAGGAGGAGGAAGCCTTGGTGCGACTCTATCTGCCCAATACTCCTATGCCACGTCTCATCTCCAGAGAAACTCCACTGTTAAAGGAGGCAGAAGAACAACTGCTTGCCTACTGTGCAGGGGAGCGAAAAGAGTTTTCATTGCCATTCCAATTTAGGGGGACAGAATTTCAAAAAGATGTATGGCAGTGTTTGATGAAAATTCCATATGGAACTGTGTGTACCTACAAGGAAGTGGCAGCAGCTGTTGGAAAACCCAAAGCATTTCAGGCAGTGGGTGCAGCCATTGGAAAAAACCCACTGCCTGTTTTTGTCCCCTGTCATAGAGTATTAGGGATAGATGGGAGTTTGACCGGGTATGCAGGTGGGTTAGAATTAAAGGCACGGCTTTTGAACTTGGAGGGAATTCGATACAGAGAACAGGAGAAACATTAGTTTTTACCTAAAATCACCATGAATTTTTCTTGAATCTGAAACGGAAATTGTGTTATACTGAGTTCGTATGTAGAAAACTGTTTCCCTTATCCGTCTATACGGGTAAGGGAAGTTCTTAATCTGGAAGGGACGTAGAATCTGATGGAAGACCGAAGTTGCAGCAGGGATGCAAAGGACTGCTGCCACAAACAGGAAGTGACAGAGTGGGAACGATAGGTTCCGTTCTATAGCTGTCTGAAGGTTTGTATGCGGTAGAGGTACAGAGAGGAGAGACTCTGTGCCTTTTGTGTCCCCTGAAGTGAGTTAGAATGGAAAAAAGGGGGAACTTTTCACAATGCACGAAAATTATGATTTGGAATTGTTGTTGGAACTGGTGAAGGGGAAGCAATTTCGCCGTCTGCGTGAGCTACTGGAGGGGATGAATGAGGTAGATATAGCAGAGTTTTTGGATGAACTGGGACCAGAGGAGCTGTTGATTGTATTTCGTCTGTTGCCAAAGGAGATGGCAGCGGATGTGTTTACAGAATTGGAGGATTCAGATGATCAGGAACGGTTGATCAATGCCTTCAGTGATCAGGAGTTGCGGGATGTGTTGGATGAGCTCTATTTGGATGATACAGTAGATGTCATCGAGGACATGCCAGCCAATGTGGTTTCTCGTATTTTGCGTAACAGTGATTCGGCAACCAGAAGTCAAATTAACCAGCTGCTCAACTATCCAAAGGATTCCGCAGGTTCTATTATGACCACAGAATATGTGTATCTCCACCCAAATGCCACAGTGGAGGAATCCTTTGCCCGCATTCGCAAGGTAGGCATGGACAAAGAGACCATTTATACTTGCTATGTGACCCAGCGGAGAATTTTGTTGGGGGTTGTGACGGTGCGGCGGATGCTCCTGTCCAGCTATGAGACACGGATTCGGGATATTATGGAGACCAATGTGCTGTCGGTCAACACCCATGAGGATAAGGAGGATGTGGCACAGACGCTCAATAAGTATGCCCTGTCTGCTCTGCCAGTGGTGGATGCAGAAAACCGTCTCGTTGGAATTGTGACCTTTGATGATGCCATGGACGTTATTGAAGATGAGACAACAGAAGACTTTGAAAAAATGGCAGCTATTTTGCCTAGCGACAAGCCATATTTGAAAACGGGTGTACTGGAAACATGGCGGGCAAGGATTCCATGGTTGTTGTTGTTGATGCTATCCGCAACTTTTACAGGCATTATCATTACCAGTTTTGAAGGAGCACTGGCAGCCTGTGTGGTTCTCACTTCATTTATTCCTATGCTGTCAGGGACGGGAGGAAATTCTGGTTCCCAATCTTCTGTGGCCATTATTCGTGCTCTGTCGTTGGATGAAGTGGAATTTTCAGATATGTTATCTGTGGTGTGGAAAGAAATTCGAGTGGCAGTGCTATGCGGTGTCTGTCTGGCGGTGGCAAATTTTATAAAAATGATGTTGGTGGATCGTTGGTTGATGGGGAATGAGGAAGTGACCCCTATGGTTGCACTGGTGGTTTGCCTCACACTGGTGTTTACAGTGCTGTGTGCCAAAGTGGTGGGTTGCACATTGCCTATGGCAGCAGAAAAAATAGGGATTGACCCAGCTGTGATGGCTTCCCCTTTTATTACAACGATTGTAGATGCCATGTCCCTTTTGATTTATTTCTTCATAGCAACAAATCTTTTGCACCTATAAAAGATGTGCCTCTAACTATGGATGGTTAGGGGCACTTTTTGTGAATTGATAGACAAAGATGGAAAATCTGGATATAATAAAGGAAAATTCACAGGAAAGAAAGGAATAGGTATGGAAATTAATGGAGAGCAGGTCAATGGACAAGTCCACTACCACCAGCTCAATTTATCACCAGAAATCAGGAAAGCACTGGACAGTATGGGGTATCAACAGGCAACAGCCATCCAAGGGGGGGGCTATCCCCTATTTTATGGAGTATCGGGATGTGATCGCCAAGGCACCTACTGGCACAGGGAAAACCTTTGCCTTTGGAATTCCAATGGTAGAACATATTGACCCGAAGGCAACCCATGTGATGGCTCTGGTGCTTGCCCCAACCAGGGAACTGGCAATTCAGATACAGGATGAGTTGAGGGGATTGTGTGCCTACAAAGAGGGGGTTCGCTGTGTTTGTCTCTATGGTGGGCAGCCCATCCAGAAACAAATTATGCAGATGAAAAAAAGACCACAAATTGTGGTCGCTACACCGGGAAGGCTGATGGACCATATGAAACGTCGTACCATCCGTCTTGGCAAAGTGGAAACGGTGGTATTAGATGAAGCAGACCGCATGTTGGATATGGGATTCATCAAAGATGTGACCTACATTTTAGACCACATCCCAGAACGGAAAAATTTGGGGCTGTTTTCTGCCACTATTTCCAGAGAAGTCATGGATATTTCATGGGTATACCAGAGAGACCCTGTGGAAATTACAGTTCAGGCGGATGAGCAAAACAGACCTGATATTACGCAATATTGTATAGAAGTGGAGCGGGGCGAAAAAGTGGATTTGATGATACAGTTGATGGATTTGGGGGAATTTGAACGTATCATTGTGTTTTGTAATACAAAAAATATGGTAGATCGGGTGTGTGGGCTGCTGCGAATGGATAATATATCCTGTCAGGGCATTCATGGGGATATGCCACAGAACGTGCGAGAAAGGACCTTAAAGGCATTTCGAGATGGAAAGGCAAGGGTGCTGGTTGCCACCGATGTGGCAGCGAGAGGTTTGGATATTGATGATGTGGATGTGGTTTTCAATTTTGATGTACCAGAAGAAAATGAATATTATATCCATCGGATTGGGCGTACAGGCAGGGCAAAGAGGCATGGTGTAGCTTATACATTGGTTTCTTCTGTGACAGAGTCTGTCCGAATAGAAAACATGATGAGACAGACAGGGATGGAACTGCAACCGGTTGTACTCAATGAACAGGGGGAGTTGGTGAGGCGTTCATAGATTATGGCTCCAAAGAAAAGCATTTGGTTGGATTTTTTTGCTTGCTTTCTGATCCCAGCGTATACCCTTCTGTTTGCTGGGACGGTACAGTGGTTTGGGACTAATTTTTCTGTGCTTGCAGTGACAGGACCAAAACATTACCGTGGTTTTTTGCTGTGGGGGCTAATGGCAGGTAGTTTTTTCCTGGTGATGCTCTACCGGCTTAGCGGTACCTGTGCCCAGCGTAGACAACAGACCTGGGTGAGAGGTGTGACTGTGGTGGCATGTGGCAGTTTAATCAGTGCCATTATGGTACCTTATTTGCCTGCCTATTTCCCACGCTATGCCAAGCTCCATATTGTCCTTGCGTTTGCAGCCTGTGTACTGTTGATGGTAGCAATTTTGAGCCTATTGCTTTGGTGGGAAAAGGAGGGTGGAGGCTATTATAAAAGACAAATGACAATGTGGAAGCTGATTGTAGCAGGCTCAGGGCTTATTTTTTGGATCGGTGGCATGGTAACCACTGCCTTAGAGGTGTTCTTTACCATTACCACCACCTTGCTGGTGCGTAAATTGTGGTTGGTGCGAATGGCACACAGGAATGGAGGAGAAGATTAGATGCAGGATTGCCGGATTTCAAAACAGGATGATATCCCCCGGTTAAAAGAACTATGGGCACTTTCATTTGGGGATGAAGGTGCATATGTTGACAATTTTTTTCAGCGGTATTACCGCCCAGAACGGATGCTGGTGTTAGAGCAGGCAGGAAGCATACAGGCAATGACAGCGTGGTTCGACACAGAACTCGTGCGACCAGATGGAGAGTGTAGGCGTGCAGCCTACCTCTATGCAGTTGCCACCCATCCAGATGCCCGCAATAAGGGGCTGGCAGGTCGCATCCTGAGGGATGCAGATGTGTATTTTCAGACCATAGGATGTGATGCAGTAACCACTGTACCGGCAGAGCCTTCCTTGCACCAGTTTTTTGCGCGCCATGGCTTTCGGGAATACTTTACCCACCAGGAAAAAAGATACAGCAAGACAAAAAAACAAATCGCCCCTCTTTTTTCCATTGATCCAATAGACCCTGCTGGGTATCAGGCACAGAGAGAGCAGTATTTGAAAGGAATCCCCCATATTGCATTGCCTGAGGATGCTATTTTTTACCAACAGGGGATTTGTGCCCTGAAAGAGGGTGGGGGATTGTATCAAGCAAAGGCACCATTTGGCAGTGCTTTATTGTGTGCGGAAGAGATGGGAAATGGGACCTTGTTGATGAAGGAGATTTTGGGAGAGCCTTCCACAGTAGAGCAGCTTTTACAGGAGCTCCCTATCCATCTAAAGCAGTGGTCGGGTCTCTATCGGATACCAGGGGATCAGATACCATTTGGAATGTTAAAATGGATCAATGGCAGGGGAGAATATGGATTTTCTTGGGATCAGAATGGCTATCTTGGGCTTGCGTTTGACTGACCAACCTTTTTAATGTGGAGTGAACAGAAGGCATACCATCACAAAGCAGGATACATGCAGGAAAATTATAAATATTTTTTAAACAGGATGGAGATAAAAGTTATTTTTTTCAGAAAATGGACGATACACTTAATGGCGAGATCTGTTGAAAGAAAGAGGGAAAGAACATGAAAAGTATCCGAACAAAAATACTGGCTGGTATGATAAGTGCGATACTGATCAGTATGGTCTTATTGGGTGTGGTCAGTAGTTTGTTACAAATCAGTAACTCGAATGAGGTATTACGTTCTACCATGGAAGAAACAGTTTCCATTGCAGCAGACCGTGTGGAACAGGAATTGCAAGTGTATAAAACAGTGGCTCGCTCTGCAGGATGTATTTCTAGGTTGAGTGACAATACTGTTTCTGTAGCAGAAAAGGAGCGAATTATTAGCCAATGGGCTGAGAGCTATGGACTGGCAAGAGGGAATCTGTTAGACACCAATGGAATCAGCCCAATTACAGGGGTGGACTGCTCAGATCGAGACTATTTTCTGGCGGCCATGGAAGGGGAAGCCAGTGTTTCTACCCCAGTGATCAGCAATCAAACCAATGAATTGACGATTATTGTGGCGGCTCCAGTATGGGAAGATGGGGAAGAGGGGACCACAGTTGTTGGTGTTGTATACTTTACACCAGATATTGAATTCCTGAATGATACCATGCGCTCTATTTCTGTGAGTGAGCATTGCAATGCCTATATGATTGATAAAGATGGCAATACCATTGCAGATAAGGATAGCAGCAAGGTATGTCAGGAAAATATAGAGGAGCTTGCAACCAGCGACTCGGACTACGACGATTTGGCAGCCTACCATGTAAAAATGCGTGCTGGGGAGACAGGCAATGGGAGGTATACTCTGGATGGAGTAAAAACGGTGTTTGCCTATACACCTGTGAATGGAACAGATGGCTGGAGTATGGGTTTGAGTGTCCCAGAATCAGATATGATGGGTCCCATTTATCGTGGTATTATCATCACTATCGTTATGATTGCCATAGCAATTTTTGTTTGTTCTAGCTGGGCAGCTGTTTTAGCCCGTTCCATATCCAAGCCAATCCAACTCTGTGTACAGCGCATTGAACAACTTGCCAAAGGAGACCTTATGACCCCTGTGCCAGAATTGGACACCAAAGATGAAACAGGACAGTTGATTGAATCTACAAAAACCATTGTAGATGTATTACATAGGCTCATTGATGATATAGACCATTTAATTACCAATATATCGGATGGTAAGCTGAATACCAGAAGTAAAGATCATAGTATCTATATTGGTGATTTTGTCAATGTATTGGAGTCCCTTCGCCATCTGACACGGGGATTGAGTACAACCATGCTTCAGATTGGGCAGGCAGCAGATCAGGTAGCAGCCGGTGCAAATCAGGTGTCCGATGGAGCGCAGGCTTTGGCACAGGGTTCCTCTGAGCAGGCAAGTGCAGTACAGGAGTTGTCTGTCACCATTTCAGATGTGGCGACAACCAGCCAGAAAACAGCAGAGATTGCATTACAGGCAAAGAACTCATCAGATGAGGCGGGACAAAAGCTAAATGAGACAAATGGGTATATAGAGACGCTGAACCAGTCTATGAGCAATATTTCAGAATCCTCTGTCCAGATTTCTCAGATTATCCAGACCATTGAGGATATTGCCTTCCAGACCAACATCCTGGCGCTGAATGCAGCAGTAGAGGCTGCACGGGCAGGGGAGGCAGGCAAGGGGTTTGCAGTGGTAGCAGATGAGGTACGCAACCTTGCAGCAAAGTCAGACCAGGCAGCCCGTGCAACCAAACAATTGATTGGGAAGTCTATCTCTGCAGTAGAGGAAGGTGTAAAGATGATGGACCATGTGGTAAGAGTGGTGGATGATGTAATGGTATCTGCCAATGCAGCAGTCACCAGCATGGATTCCGTGGCACAGGCGGTACAACAGCAGAGCACAGCAGTTTCCCAGATTAACATAGGTATTGACCAAATTGCAAGTGTGGTCCAAACCAATTCTGCAACCTCAGAAGAGTCAGCAGCGGCCAGTGAGGAATTGTCCAGCCAGTCCACTATGTTGAAAAACTTGATTGAGAAATTTGACTTAAGAAAAGAGTAAATTCTCTCACAAAATACATGAAAACAGTGGGGCTACTACAGCGGCTCCACTGTTATTTTATTTTTTTGGAGAAATCAATCGCTAACAATGTACAGATTGCGTCAAGTATTTGCCTTTGTTTTTAGTTTTTATGCCAATAATAATCGAACAAATTCTGTATATTATCCACAATAAAAAAATAGCTACAACAATTTCGTTGTAGTCACATCCATAAAAAATTTGCTTTACTTCCTGTGGGTTTGTGGTATGATATACACAAAGACAGGCGATGGACGCCGAGGTTCTCTGTGACTTCTGATAAAAGCAGTGGTTCGGTTGGAACCTGTCTGGATGTAACATTTCCTACAAACCATGTTTGATCAAAAATAGGAGGATGATTCCGATGAACAAGTACATTGAGAAGGTCCTGGCTGATACCAAGGCTAAGAACGCAAATGAGCCTGAGTTTCTTCAGACTGTAGAGGAAGTGCTGAGCTCCCTGGAGCCAGTGATCAACGCTCATCCTGAGTACGAGAAGGCTGCCCTGCTGGAGCGTATGGTTGAGCCTGAGCGTGTGATCGAGTTCCGCGTCACTTGGGAAGATGACAACCATGAGTGGCATGTAAACCGTGGCTACCGTGTGCAGTACAATGCAGCACTTGGTCCCTACAAGGGAGGCATCCGCTTTGACCCCTCTGTGAACCTGTCCATCATCAAGTTCCTGGGCTTCGAGCAGGTCTTTAAGGATGCTATGACTGGTCTGCCCATCGGTGGCGCCAAGGGTGGTTCCGACTTTGATCCTCGTGGCAAGAGCGATGCAGAGATTATGCGTTTCTGCCAGGCTTTCATCACTGAGCTGTATCGCCACATCGGTCAGGATATCGACTGCCCCGCAGGCGACCTGGGCTGTGGCGGACGTGAGATTGGCTATATGTATGGTCAGTATCGCCGCATCGTAGGTGCTGCTGAGTTTGGTGCTCTGTCTGGTAAGGCTGTCTGCACTGGTGGTTCCATCCTGCGTCCTGAGGCTACCGGTTATGGTGCTGTCTACTATCTGGTAGAGGCTCTGAAGCATGACGGTGAGGATATTAAGGGCAAGCGCATTGCTGTTTCCGGTTTCGGTAACGTGGCTTGGGGTATCATGAAGAAGGCTGCTGAGCTGGGTGCAAAGGTTACTTATATGGCTGGTCCTGACGGCTATGTCCATGATCCCGATGGCATCGACACCGAGGAGAAGCTGAACTTCATTCTGGAGATGCGTGCAAAAGATCCTATGCACTGCAAGCCCTATGCTGACAAGTTTGATTGTGAGTTCGTACCCAACGAGAAGTGCTGGGGCGTAAAGGATGTAGATATCTACATGCCTGCTGCAACTCAGAACGATGTCAACATGGAGTGGGCAAAGAAGATTGCTGAGTCTGGCATTAAGTACTACATCGAGGTTGCAAATATGCCTACCACCAACGAGGCTCTGGAGTTCCTCAAGAGCCAGAAGCACATGGTTGTTGCTCCTTCTAAGGCTGTAAACGCAGGTGGCGTTTCCGTTTCCGAGCTGGAGATGGCTCAGAACGCAGAGCGTCTGTACTGGAGTGCTGAGGAAGTGGACGCCAAGTTGCAGGGCATCATGAAGAACATTTATCACTCCTCTGTTGAGGTTGCTGAGCGTTACGGTCTGGGTTATGACCTGGTCGCTGGTGCTAACATTGTTGGCTTCCAGAAGGTTGCTGATGCTATGATGGCTCAGGGAATTTTCTAATCTAGGTTTCTCATTCTTCTTCCTATATGTTTCCCTCTATGGGCAGTCCTTTTGTGGACTGCCCATTTTTTGTTGAAAATGGGGATGCAAATGGAAAATATCTCTTTGATTGGGAATGATTTGTTAAAAGTTGTACAAAATGGCAAATGAAAATGGGGGGAATGAAAGAAGAATCGTGATTTTTTCTCTTTTTCCCATGAAAAATTCCTGATACAATAGAAAGTGTAAGAAAAAGATGGCTATGGCCGTCAGAAGAAGGAGCGTATAAAATATGGCAATTCGTAAAAAGCCAGCTGCAAAGCCCGAGTCTGCTGCCGTAGCTGCTGAGACTCAGAGTGCTGTCAAAAAGCCCGCTGCAACAAGAAAGGCACCAGAAGCCAAGAAGGCTGAGGAAATGAAGGTTGCTGTCGTTGTGCAGTATTTGGGTAAGGAGTGGACACAGGAGGCACTGGTTGAGGCTGTCAAGGCACAGTGTGCTGATGTGGCAATTACTTCTCTGAACCTGTATGTGAAGCCCGAGGAGTCTGCTGCTTACTATGTGGTAAATGGCGATATCAGCGGTAAAATTGATCTGTAATTATTGCAAATAGGTATAAAAATCCCTCAAATGTTGGTCTGTGACCGACACTTGAGGGATTTTCTAGTTTATCAGTTTTTCAGGCTTTGCATAGGTGCAGGAATGCGACCGCCTCTGGCAACAAAGAGGGCAGAGGAGTATGGGTGTACTGCCTGGACTGGTGCAGAACCCAAAAGTCCGCCGAATTCTACCATGTCACCAATCTGCTTGCCAGGAGCTGGGATCAGACGTACAGCAGTGGTTTTGGAGTTCACCATACCAATGGCAGCTTCATCGGCAATGATAGCAGAAATGGTTTCTGCACTGGTATCTCCAGGCACTGCAATCATATCAAGACCCACAGAGCACACACAGGTCATAGCTTCCAGTTTGTCCAGAGTAAGCGCACCAGAACTGGCAGCGGCAATCATACCTTCATCTTCACTGACAGGAATAAAGGCACCAGAAAGACCACCCACATGGGAGGAAGCCATAACACCACCTTTTTTCACTGCATCATTCAGCAGAGCAAGGGCAGCGGTGGTACCATGCGTACCACAGACTTCCAGACCCATTTCCTCCAGAATACGGGCAACACTATCCCCCACTGCTGGGGTTGGTGCAAGGGATAAATCCACAATGCCAAATGGGGTATCCAAACGGCGGCTTGCCTCCTGTGCCACCAGCTGCCCCATACGGGTGATACGGAATGCGGTTTTCTTAATGGTTTCTGCCACCACATCGAAGGGTTGCCCTTTGACTGCTTGGAGAGCATGATGTACCACACCAGGACCAGACACACCCACGTTAATGACTTTTTCTGGTTCTCCGACACCATGGAATGCACCAGCCATAAAGGGATTATCTTCCACTGCATTACAAAACACAACCAGTTTGGCACAGCCAAAGCCGCCCTGAGCCGCAGTACGTTCTGCCAGCTCCTTAATGGTGTAGCCCATTTGTGCCACAGCATCCATATCAATGCCTGCTTTGGTAGAGCCTACATTGACAGAGGCACAGACAAGGTCAGTGGTGGAGAGGGCTTCTGGAATGGAGGCAATCAGGTTTCTGTCTGCCTGTGTCATACCCTTTTGGACAAGGGCAGAGAATCCGCCAATAAAATTGACCCCTGTTTGTTTGGCAGCACGGTCTAAAGCCTGTGCAAAGGGGGCATAGTCATTGGTATCAGAAGCAGCCGCTACAAGGGCAATGGGGGTGACAGAAATACGTTTATTCACAATGGGAATTCCAAATTCCTGCTCAATATCCTCCCCCGTTTTTACAAGATGCTCTGCATAGTGTGTAATTTTGTCGTAAATGGCATCACATGCCTGTTTGGGGTCGCTGCGAGCACAGGACAGCAGAGAAATTCCCATGGTGATGGTGCGCACATCCAGATGTTGCTGGTCAATCATCTCAATGGTCTGCATAATTTCGGATTGATTCAACATAGCTCTCTTGCCCCCCAATTAAATTCGATGCATTGCGTTGAAAATATCCTCACGCTGAATACGGATGGAGAGATTGCGCTCCTGCCCGTTTTGCTCCAGCAGATTGGAAAGTTCCCCAATGCTTGCATCACAGGCAGCTAAGTCCACCAACATCACCATAGTAAAGTATTCCTGTAAAATAGTCTGGTTGATATCCAGGATGTTGATGTTATGTTGGGCAAGCAGGGTACAAATGGAGGCAGTAATACCCACATGGTCTTTTCC
>CALWON010000011.1 GCA_944383165.1 uncultured Oscillospiraceae bacterium | reverse complement strand
TAGGCCTACGTCATTCCGCTCTTGGGGTCATTATACTGGTTTTCTGGGAAAAAATCAATGAATTTTTTTCTCTTATTCTGTTGCCTCTGTGCGATTTTACTTAAATTTGACGTTTTTTGCAACAAAATAGAGGGACAGTCCCAAAAGACTGCCCCAAAATTGTTAAAAATCTAACATATTATATTCTGCATTGGTCAGGAGCTTATATGGCTCGTTCAATACCCCTAACTCTCTCAATGCAGTTAAAGTGTGAATTGCCTGTGGGGTAAGAGTAATACTCCAATCCATCTGATAGCTCTTATCCTCGCCAGTAGAGGCATTGATACTACTTACCTCATAGATAAACGTCAAATCAGCGTAGTAGGTGTTGTCCTGTCTCTCCTGGCTCCCATTAAACAGATAGCGTACCCCAAGAGTTCCTTCTGCAAAATCCTGCTGTACTGCGTCCCAGAGCTGTTGGGTTCCACCATCAATGTACAAAGTCTCTGTGTTCTTTGTCTCCTCATTCCAAATGGAGTTTATATAACACTCTACCAAACGACCTTCTTCTACTTCCTCCATATCATAGAGCTGCTGCACATTCTCACGGTCATCTAAAATTGCCTGAGCTGCATAGGCAATCGTTCCCTCTGTGGTCAAATCCCCTTCATACATGGAAATCCCATCATAGCTACGTTGAATCGCACGTCCATCTTTCATGGAATAGATAATTGTCATCCATCCGTCGTTTTGATGCCCCACTCCAGTGGTATTGTGATTGACAATTGCATCATGCAGTGCCAGTGCCTGTCCAATTCCCTGCACATCACTTCGCACAATGTCCCCATTGCTGCCACTGTCCCAAGGTGCTCCTCTCAGTCCAGACATCCGTACACTTTCCACTTGTTCCTGATTGGGAACCCACTGTTCAAAGCCGTACCAGTCCTGATAAATACTCACAGAAAAGAGCACAATCGCTGCAATCACAGCAATGGAGCCTTTCCATGCTTTCAGCACACGGAAGGATTTTTGCAGGAACATCTCTGCCACAAAATAACCCACTATGCCCCAAATGACCATCCACAGCATGAAAACCATATCACTTTCCAAATAGAGAATTGCCTTTGTCATCATACCGCCGGAAAGCCCAGCACATAAGGCAAATCCATATTTGAAAATGGGGCGAACTATCTTCACAGATACCACATCACCAGCAGATTCAATGTGTCGACCACGGTACAACAGCAGAGCTGCCATCGTCAGCAGAACACCAACTACAGCATATACAATCACTACCTTAGCATCAAACAGGCGTACCTGATCCAATGGTTGTACATAAGATGTATTGATTGCAGTATATAGCTTTATAAACGGTGTAAGCCAAACCGCACCTTCTTCCACGATTGTTCCAAATCCCGCAAAGCCATAGAGATAAATGCGGCAAACTTCCTGTATCAGCGCCAAAACTACAAGAACAAGCCCATTTAAAATACCGTAGAAAACGGGGAGTGCCAACAAATGCCCTGTAAACATGGCACAAAATACACCGAAGGAGTAGAAGAAAAAGCAGGTTCCACTCTGTACCAAGAACCACAAAGTCAGTGACCACAGGTTCAAACAGTTCATAGATACCTCAGTTGCCAGCATGAGCACATAAATGATAATATGAGGTACCATAAAGAAGGACAATCCAGCCAGATATTGAGACCCAAAAATGGTCTCTCTCCGCATGGGCAGAGCGTGAATCATACAGGCAGAGCGATGGGAATACAAATAGCTGAACACTGCCATCGCACATAAAATTCCCATAATTGCAGACAAAACCAGAAGTCCTTGGAGCATAGAAGGAATGTCCTGTGCCTGCTGCTGCAAATAGGCTGTCAAATCTGCATTGGAGTCCCATTGACTGCGCCGCATTGCCTCAGAGAGAAAGCGCATGGGCAGAACCATCAACCAAAAAATGAAATACAATGCCCACACT
Organism: uncultured Oscillospiraceae bacterium; assembly: GCA_944383165.1. GTDB lineage: Bacteria > Bacillota > Clostridia > Oscillospirales > Oscillospiraceae > Lawsonibacter. The sequence continues at coordinate 39,130 of CALWON010000011.1, read as the reverse complement.
GGCCAGAACCGCATCACTGTTTTTTGATACAATGTACCATTAAAGAACGATGTCCCGAACCGCATAGTCCTCACCTCCCAGTTCATAAATAAAGATTTCCTCCAGAGACAGAGGCAGTGCCTCCATCAAAATGGGATTATAGGTGGCAATCTGTGCCTTGATTTCCTCCATATTTCCTCGAATAATCAGGGTATGAATTCGTCCTACCTTGGTCATATGGAGTACATTCATTTCCTCTGGCATTTTGGGCATTTCAGTTTCCTGAAATACCACTTGCATTTTCAAAATATTGTCTTGCAGTTCACTGAGAGAGCGTTCCAGCAACACTTTTCCATGAGACAAGATTCCCACATGGTCACACACATCCTCCAGCTCTCTCAGGTTATGGGAGGACACCAGCACTGTGGTCCCCCGCTGGGACACATCATTCATCAACAGTGACCACACCTGACGGCGCATCACAGGGTCAAGCCCGTCCACTGGCTCATCCAGTACCAAAATATCAGGATTACAGCACAAGGCAAGCCAAAATGCAGATTGTTTTTGCATTCCCTTTGACAACCTGCGAATCGGTGCCTTTTCATCCACTGCTGGAAATGCCTCTCGCAGAGCTTGGTATCTCTTGTCATCAAATTTTGGATAAATTCCTCGATAGAACTTCATCATGTCTTTGGTGGAAGCCGATACAAAATAATACAGTTCATCGGGAATCCACGCAATTCGACTTTTCATCTGGGGATTTTCATACACTGGCACTCCATCCACCACCACTGAGCCAGAATCCGGTCTGTAAATCCCTGTAATATGTCGAATAATGGTTGATTTTCCTGCTCCGTTTGGTCCCACCAGACCATAGATGGAGCCACCTTTCACATGCATGTCCAGTCCATCCAACGCCTTGAATCCATCAAAACTCTTGACCACATGATTGACCTGAATCATACACTCACTCCTCTCCCTTTATTGTGAATCCGTGCCACAAGTTCCTCTGTTGTCACACCCAAGTAGAGCAACTCCATTGTCGCTGTGTCGAACTGACAAAACAACTGCTGTTTTCTCTGTTCATCTACTTCTGTGTGAGGGGCTACAAATGACCCTTTTCCGGGAATAGAGTATACATAGCCCTCCGATTCCAAAGCCTCATAGGCTTTTTGTATGGTGTTGGGGTTAATTGCCAGATTGCTTGCCATCGCACGCACCGAGGGCAACTTCTCCCCCTCCTGCATAATTCCAGCTACCATCAGCCGCCTTAATCCATCTTTTACCTGTTCATAAATTGGTCTTGCATCTCGATAATCCAGATGAAGCATACAGATTCCTCCTTTCTTCTGTACTAACTGTATTAGTACAGTCAGTGTAGCTTCTCCGTAGGAAAAAGTCAATTAAGAACTGTTTAAGATTGCTTTAAGGTTCTTTATTTTGTGTTTGACATTCTGTGGTTCCATGATATGATAGTGGTCACATGAGTAAGGAGGATTTTCTTTATGTATACATCCATTGGCTTTATTGGAACTGGTGCTATGGGTTCTTCTCTTGCCCGCGCTGCCTCTGAGGGCGCACAGGGTTCCCTCATCTATTTAGCCAACCGCACCCCAAAAAAGGCACAAATTCTGGCGCAAGAAATCTGTGCCACTGCCACTGATAACGCATCCATTGCCAAAACCTGCAATTTGATTTTTTTAGGGGTCAAGCCTCAAATGATGGAGCGCACATTAAAGCCTCTCATTCCCATTTTAAAAGAGCGTACTGACCGATTTGTCCTTGCCTCTATGGCTGCTGGCTTAAATGCAGAACACATTCAAACTCTGGCAGGTGGGGAGTACCCAGTCATCTGTCTGATGCCCAATACCCCCATTGATGTGGGGGCTGGAATTATTCAATACTATGGGGTCAATACCACAGAACAGGAACTGGACGATTTTCAGACATTGTTGGCCTCCACTGGTCTTGTGGACCGTGTAAACCCAGACTATCTGGATGCCGCCAGTGCAGTGTCTGCCTGCGGTCCCGCTTTCTGTGCCCTGTTTGTAGATGCCATTGCAGACGCTGGCGTTGCCTGTGGTCTGTCCCGTGAAAAATCCCTTCTGTATGCCGCTCAGATGGTATCTGGCACTGCTCAGTTGATTCTGAATGGGAAACGGCACCCTGGTCAACTGAAAGACAGTGTATGTTCTCCCAGTGGCACCACCATTCAGGGTGTGCGTACACTGGAACGTCTGGGTTTTCGATCAGCTGCAATGGAGGCAGTCATCACTGCCTATGAAAAAACCGTAGAAATGGCAAAGAAATAATTGGTTGTTTTTCTCAGGTGACAAGTTTACAGTTTGGGTGTACAATGATTGTATCGTATTATTCTGTTCAGACGGGAAAGGACTTTTTTATGAATCATCATTTAAAAGAATTTTGTCGTACCACTGAGGAACTTTTAGGCTCTGATGCTGTCCGTCGCATGGGACAGTGGAAACACCACGGGCATATTTCCACTTTGGACCACTCTCTTTTTGTGGCCTACTGGTCATTCCGCATTGCCCGCAAATTGGGACTGGATGCCTCAGCGGCTGCCCGTGGAGGACTACTCCACGACCTGTATCTCTACAACTCCAAAGACAAATCTGCCCACCCCGGTTGGCAGTGTTTCGACCATCCCAAAGCGGCTGCCCGCAATGCAGAGCAGCTCACAGAATTAAGCCCAAAGGAACGAAATATCATTTTGTCCCATATGTGGCCCCTGGGCGGTCAGTTTCCTCGCTCTATGGAGGCGTGGCTGGTAGATGTGGTAGATACCTTCTGTGCTGGTCTTGAATTGTCTCATATGTATCACCCGGGAAAACTTCGGGAACAACTTGGTGTGGAACCAATCATAGATACCCCTGCAACGGTTCCCTGTTAATGGATTTTTTACCGCCGTCCTGTTGCAATTTGGACGGCGGTTTTGCCGTTTGTGTGGAATTTTGCACAAACTTTACACAATCTAAATTTTTTTTGAATTTTCCCCTTGTCCCTTCAAAAATTCCCTGCTAATATGCTATTATATATGTGCAGACAGTGACATGTATCTGTGGCATTGCGCTACACATGTTCTGTTGTCTGAATCATATTCAGGAGGTCAAGCTTTTATGGAAGATTTTTCCGCAAAACGTCAAGCCCTTTTGGATGCAGGTGTCCAGATGATGGACCCTAGCACAGTTTATGTGGAAGAAAGCGTCACTGTGGGTGCTGGCACCCTTCTTTTGCCTGGCACTATTTTGCGTGGAAAAACAGTGGTGGGGGAACAATGTGAGATTGGTCCCAACACCATGCTGGTAGACTGTACTGTGGGGGACCATGTTACCATCAATTCCTCCCAGTGCAATGAGAGCACCATAGAGTCTGGTGCCCATGTGGGTCCCTTTGCCTACATCCGCCCCAACTGCCATGTGGGACAGGATGTGAAAGTGGGGGACTTTGTGGAATTGAAAAATTCCAACATTGGAGAAGGAACCAAAATTTCTCATCTCACCTATGTAGGGGATGCAGATGTGGGGAAAAAGGTCAATTTTGGCTGTGGGACTGTGTTGGTGAACTATGATGGAAACCAAAAATACCGTTCCACCATTGGGGACCACTGCTTCATTGGCTGCAATACCAATCTGGTCTCCCCTGTCCATCTGGGAGATGGAGCCTATACTGCTGCCGGTTCTACCATTACCAAGGATGTCTCGCCGGATGCACTGGCAGTTGCCCGTGCCCGCCAGACTGAACTGCCTGGCTGGGCCGCTGCACACCGAGCAAAGAAAGAAAAAAAATAAATTTGTTATTCCTAGCGGTTTGCCCGCTTTATTAAGTTTAAGTGTAGGAATAGAAACGGGTCTGCCTATGTGCATACCCACAAAATGGAAGGAAGTTGAGTATGTTTACACACGGGAAGGGCATCAAGATTTTTACTGGTAACTCAAATCCCAACCTTGCTAAGGCTATCTGTCAGGAACTGGGCGTTCCTCTGGGCAACGCTGAAGTAGGCTCTTTTGCTGACGGAGAAAATTTTGCATCCATCTATGAGACTGTTCGTGGTGCTGATGTCTTTGTGGTACAGTCCACCTGTCCCTTTGAAAAGGATGGCGTGTTCCACACAGTCAATGATGCCCTGATGGAACTGTTGATTATGATTGATGCACTGCGTCGTGCCTCTGCTGGTCGTATTACTGCTGTAATTCCCTACTTTGGATATGCCCGTCAGGACCGTAAAACAAAGCCCCGTGACCCCATTTCTGCAAAGCTGGTGGCAAATCTGATTACCCGTGCCGGTGCTGACCGTGTACTAACTATGGATTTACACGCCAACCAGATTCAGGGCTTCTTTGATATCCCTGTTGATAACCTGCTTGGTTCGCCTATTTTTGTCAATGAGTTCTTCCGTAAATTTGCTGCGGTACAGGATGACACTATGGTGGTCTCCCCTGACGTAGGCTCTGTGGCTCGTGCCCGTGCCTTTGCTCAGAAGCTGGGAATGCCTCTTGCCATTGTGGACAAACGCCGCCAGAAGGCAAATTCCTCTGAGGTCATGAACATCATTGGTGATGTACATGACAAGCATGTCATTCTTCTGGACGATATGGTGGACACTGGTGGATCTCTCTGCCATGCTGCCAAGGCCCTTGTGGACATTGGTAAGGCAAAAAGTGTCACCGCCTGTGCTTCTCACGGTCTGCTCTCTGGTCCTGCCATTCAGCGCATTACTGACAGCGTAATTGACGAGGTGGTATTTTTGGACACCATTCCTCCCAAAACTGGTGCCAAATGTGACAAGATTCGCTACATCTCTGTGGCTCATCTGTTTGCTGAGGCAATCAGCCATATTTATGAGGAGACCTCTGTTTCCCGTCTGTTCTCTTAATTTCATATGTTATCTTAGGGAGGTGGGGTCATTCCACCTCCCATTTTTTGTAAAGGAGAAAGTAATTCATGTTCTTTCAAAAAAAATCTGGTGGTGTTTCCTGGCTGCTGGTGTGCCTGGGCAATCCCGGCGAAAAATATGAGAACACACGCCATAATGTAGGTTTTATGGTTGCTGATGAATTTGGAGAGCGGTGCAATGCTCCAATCCAAAAACTGAAGTACAAGTCGTTGACCAATATATTCTCCATTGGTGGGGAATCCGTTTTGGTTATGAAACCAGTCACCTATATGAACCTGTCTGGTGAGGCAGTCTGTCAGGCAGTAGATTTCTATAAAATTCAACCAGACCATGTACTGGTCATTTCTGATGACACTGCACTGGCTGTGGGGCGTCTGCGCATCCGCAAGGGTGGCAGTGCTGGTGGGCACAATGGGTTGAAAAACATTATTCAACATCTGGGAACAGACCAATTTCCCCGAATCCGTGTAGGAGTAGGAGAAAAACCACACCCAGACTATGATATGGCAGATTGGGTTTTGGGGAAATTTCAGGGAGAGGATCAAAAAACGATTTCACTGGCAGTGAAACGGGCTGCGGATGCAGTGGAGTGTCTCATTCAGGATGGCATTGACCGCGCCATGAACCGCTTTAATGGATAAATCTCCCCTGTTTCCCCTTGACGCAGAATACAAAAACAGATACACTTCTGTATACTAAACAGATCACCCCCATTCCCTTCGGGCGTGGGGGTACTTGTCGTATTTCTTATAGGAGGTGAATTTTTTGGAGTTGTTCCACACAATTTTGTCGCAATCAACCGAATATCAGCAATTTTGGGAGGCATTGCAGAAAAACCGCTTTCCCATTTCCATTTCTGGTCTGTCTGCCATTCACCGTGCTCATCTCACTTCTATTTTAGGTGAACAGTCTCATCGACCTGTTGTGGTGGTCTGTACAGATGAACTGGAGGCAAACCGTATGGCGCATGACATTGCCTGTTTCACTGGTGCCACTGTGCCTGTGCTGCCTTCACGCCCCTTTGTATTTCATCATATGACTTCTGTGTCCCACCAGTGGGAACAACAGAGGCTCTCTTTATTTCATCAGATTCAACAGGGCACTGTCCCCTATCTTGTGACTACTGTGGAAGCCATTCTGCAAAGAACCCTGCCCCCAGATGTACTATCCCACTTATCTTGTACCATTGCAATGGGACAGCAGCTAGACCCATCTAATCTGATTTCACAACTCATCCACAGTGGTTATACCCGCTGTGACCAAGTGGAAGGAGTGGGGCAATTTGCAGTGCGAGGGGGTATTGTAGATATTTTCACCCCATCCATGTCGCTGCCCGTCCGTATTGAATTTTTTGGAGATGAAGTGGACGCAATGGGCAGTTTTGACCCTGCATCCCAGCGTCGGGTAGAAAATCTCTCCTCCTTTCTTTTGCTTCCCGCTGTGGAAGTTAGTCCTTATGCTGCCAATGGGGGATTAGAGGGTCTGATTACCCAATTAGAAAAACAGATTGTTTTATCTAAAAAACAGGGCTTAGACCAGCTTTCTGTCACACTGCAACAGGACCGAGATACCTTGAAAGAACACAAATCCCTTGCATCCATTGACCGCTATCTTCCCCTGATTTACCCCACTATGTCAACAGCATTGGATTACCTGCCTCCTAATGCTTTTGTATTGTTATCTGAAAGCAGTCGGGTCATTGAGTGTATGAAGTCCTATCAATGGCAGATAGAGGCAGATGTGACCTCTCTGCTGGAACAGGGTGTTCTAGCTGGTATTTGTGGGCAATTTGCCCTAACCCATGAGGATCTCCCCAAACTGCTCAGCTCTCATCCCACCCTCTATCTGGATTCTTTTCTATTGTCCAGCTATCCTGTGCCACCCTGCACCATTCTCTCCTGGACTGCAAAACAGCTTCCTGCTTTTGGCACAAATTCAGAGGCTGCCATACAGGATATGGTACAATATCAGTCTGGAAACTATGCCACCATTGTTTTGGTCTCCAGCGAACAGAGGGCATTTAAACTCCAAAGCCTGTTGCAGGAACAGGCTGTCAAATCTGGTGTAGACCTGTCTCTGAAACAACTGCCCAAAGAGGGAGAAATTATGATTGCAGTTGGTTGTCTATCTTCTGGACTAGAGTATCCGCTTCTCCATCTTGCTATTCTGACAGAAGGACAGGGAACCATACGAAAACCAAAACCCCACAAGCAGGAGGCAACCAACCGCCAAAAGCTGAAATCCTATGCCGACCTCTCCCCTGGTGACTTGGTGGTACATGAACATCACGGCATTGGTCGCTTTGCCGGCATGGTACAGATGCAGACAGACGGTGTCAACAAAGACTATGTAAAAGTCGCCTATGCAGGGTCTGATGTACTCTATGTTCCTGCCACACAACTGGACTTGATTTCTAAATACATTGGCGGAAGTGAAGAAGCACAACAGACCAAAAAACTGTCTAAATTAGGTGGAACTGACTGGGAAAAAGCAAAGAAAAAAGCAAAAAAGGCAGTGGCAGACCTTGCCAAAGGGCTCATAGAGCTGTATGCACAACGACAGCGACAGCCTGGTTTTTCCTTCTCCCCTGATTCTGAGTGGCAACTGGAATTTGAACAACAATTTCCCTATGCAGAGACCGCAGACCAGCTGCGTTCTGTAGCGGAAATCAAACGAGATATGGAACGTCCTGTTCCTATGGACAGACTTCTGTGCGGTGATGTGGGCTATGGAAAAACAGAAGTAGCATTCCGAGCCATTATGAAATGTGTGTTGGATGGAAAGCAAGCTGCCATTCTGGTTCCTACCACAGTCCTTGCCAGACAGCACTACTTAAACACACTCAATCGTTTTTCTAAATATCCTGTGACTGTAGATGTGGTATCACGCTTCCGCACCCCTGCCCAGATGAAAGAAACACTCAGAAAAGTAGAAACTGGTGGTGTAGATATTCTCATTGGAACCCATCGCCTTTTTAATAAGGATGTGAAATTCAAAGATTTGGGGCTGCTGGTGGTAGATGAGGAACAGCGTTTTGGGGTACAGCACAAAGAACATTTAAAGGAGACCTTCCGTCAGGTGGATGTTTTAACTCTGTCTGCTACCCCCATTCCCAGAACATTGAATATGGCTATGTCTGGCATTCGTGATATGTCCACTTTGGAAGAACCCCCTGCTGACCGCTTACCAGTCCAGACCTATGTATTGGAACACGATTGGTCCATTCTATTGGATGCCATGCGGCGAGAATTGGGACGTGGTGGACAGGTTTACTATCTGCACAACCGAGTGGAAACCATCGACCGGACTGCCGCTCGTCTGGGGAAGATGCTGGGGGAAGATGCTGCCATTGGAGTCGCTCACGGCAAAATGAATCAGGAGGCAATCAATGATGTGATGAGCCGCATGACAGATGGAGAACTGAATGTGCTTGTCTGTACCACCATTATTGAAACTGGAATTGACTTACCCAATGCCAATACCCTTATCATTGAGGATGCAGACCATCTGGGGCTTGCACAACTACACCAGATTCGTGGGCGTGTGGGTCGCTCCAACCGCCGTGCCTATGCCTATTTGACCTATCGCCGTGGCAAAGTATTGACGGAAGTTGCCACCAAACGACTAGGCGCAATCCGTGAATTTGCAGAGTTTGGTTCTGGCTTTAAAATTGCCATGCGAGATTTGGAAATCCGAGGGGCTGGAAATATTCTTGGACCAGAACAGTCTGGTTTTATGTTGTCTGTTGGCTATGATATGTATCTAAAATTATTGGAAGAGGCAGTGCTGACACAGCAGGGTCTGACACCTCCTGCCCGGACAGAATGTTCCGCTGACTTGACCATATCTGCCTCCATTCCAGAACGCTATATTCCAGCCTCTGAACAGCGAATGGATGTATACCGCCGTATTGCAGCCATTCGTAGTCAGGAGGATGCAGACGACCTTCTGGACGAACTGGTGGACCGCTATGGAGAACCACCCCATTCTGTACACAATCTCATGTCTGTGGCTCTGCTGCGTGCTGCTGCTTCTCAGGTCAATATCACCGATATTTCCCAGCGGAATGATACTCTGGTTGTTACCCTCACAGACCTGCCTCTCCCTGTATTCTCCAAGCTATATGGACTTCCTCAGTATGCCAAACGTCTGACTTTGGCTTCTGGTGATACACCCCGTTTTCGTCTGAAACTAAAAAAAGGAGAGGAACCTCTCCTCTGTGCCCAACAGCTTGTGGACGCTTATACACAACTTCTCTTTACGCAATAAGCCTTGCTTCCACATTTTGTTTGTGATATGATACCTATGTGGCAATATTCTGCCATTTGAAACATGGAAAGGATTAAAATTATGATGAATTTCACCCGGCTGGGAGCTCTCTCCCTCTCAATTGTTCTGGCATTGTCCACTTTAAGCGGATGCCAAAATCAGGAAGGGAGCACTTCGAGCTCCTCCAATTCCTCCAGTGTCTCAGGTTCTGGTTCTGACACGTCTACCACAACCCCAGCTCCTATGGATTTGACCAACGTCACAGACCCCTATCTTGCCACTGCTGGTGTCTCCGGTGATACTGTGATTGCTACCATTGATGGCAGTGATATTACAGTTGCCCAGTACCTCTATTGGCTCACTTATGGTATTGACAGTGCTATGCAATATTATGGTGCTATGATGGGACTGACTGATCTTCCTTGGGATACAGAGTCTGATGGTGTCACATTGGAGGAGACCTTTAAAAAATCTGCTTTGGATACTGCTGCCCTCTACACCCTAATTCCTAACATTGCCGCTAGGGAGGGACTTACTGTTTCTGAGGACACCATGTCTAAAATTCAGTCCGTTTTAGATACCATGCTGGCAGATGCAGGCAGTCAGGAGCTGCTGGACCACATGCTCTGGAGCAGTGCATTAACTTCTGACAACTATATCAGCATGTTCCAGACCAATGATTTGAACTATCAACTGAAAGAGGTCATGTTTGGTGAAAATGCACCCAATGCACCCACAGAAGAACAGCTCACCAACTACATTACAAATGATTTGGGGATTGCTTACCGTGTGAAACACATTCTCATTAAAACGGTAGATACCAACAGCCCCATTTTAGATGAAGAAGGAAATGCAACAGGAGAATATACTCCTCTGGATGAAGCAACTGTAGCAGAAAAGAAGGCTTTGGCTGAGGATTTGTTATTGCAGTTACAGTCTGCCACTGACAAAGAGACCTTGTTTGACGAGCTGATGAATCAGTACAGTGAAGATACCGATTCTACTGGTGCTGTCAACAGCCCAGATGGCTATGAGGCACAGCTTGGACAGATGGTAGCACCATTTGAGGAGGCATCCCTTGCCCTTCAGCCTGGAGAAATCAGCGGTCTAGTGGAAAGTGCCTTTGGCTACCACATCATTCTCCGTCTGCCTCTGGACTTGGAAGCCTATCGTGACAGCTACATTGCAAAACAGATGGAGCAGCAACAGACACAATGGCTGGAGGAATACCCCATTGAAACCACAGAAGCCTATGAAACCATAGACCCCTCTGATTTCTACAGCCAGTTGTCCTCTCTGCGTGCAACAGTAGAAACAGAAGTGGCTGCAATCAACGAGACACAAACTGGAGATTCCTCTCAGGCAGAAACAGGTACAACTTCTTCTCAAAGCGAATAACGATAGCGTTGTCGGTTCTACTTTGTTCCACTGACACAAAGCGGTGGTGCAGAGACACCACCGCTTTGTGTTTTGGATAAAATGAGAAAAAGGAGATAGGAACTATGAAAATCGGGTACAAACGACTTCTCTCTCTGGCACTCACAGGCACACTGGCATCTGGACTGTGTATTCAGTCCTCTGCGTTCAGTTTTCCTAGTGCCTACTGGCCTCTACAGGCTGCCTGGTTCGAAGCAACAGAAGCACAGGATATGGATGCCACCATTTCCACAGCACAGAAAACCTATGAACTGTTCAAAGATGATGCACTCTGTCAGGAAATCTGTGAAATTCTGGAACCCTATTGCAATCAAGCTGCCTGGTGCTATGAGATTAAGGGAGATTTGGACAACGCCATTTTGTGGCGTCAACGTCAGTTGACCTACGCCCAGTGGCTCAATGACAATGTACGCAGCTATCAGGACACCATCCTCAATGTAAATGCACAACTCAAACATTTAGAGCGTGATATGGAGGTCTATGCACTGGTCAGCGACCCAGCCGATGTGCCATACTATGGTGCAACTGGTGAGCCTACCTCTGGTATGTACTATGGTGTTGTTCCCTATGGCACCCATGTCTCTGATTCTGCTGCCCTCATCTATGCCCACTTCAACGACGGGCAGTCTGTGGGCTACTGGCTGGACTATTACAGCAATACAGACCCTGTGGTCAATCAAGCCCTGAACAACGGTGGAGTTGTGGAATTGGCATGGAATTTCGAGGAAAGTAACAGCGGTGTTCAGGCTGCCCTCAGTGCTGACAGCTATATTGCTGAGGGGTTGGCTGCTATGGGTTCCCGCAATGCCACCTTCCTGCTGCGTATTGGTGCTGAGATGAACTGCTGGAGCAGTTTACCTGACCCCAACACCTATATTCAGGCATTCCGTAAAATTGCCACAGAAGCACGGAAATATTCCAACATTGCAGTGGTATTCTCCCCCAATGATGTATCCAACCGCACCGTAGATTATGACACCTATTATCCAGGTGATGAGTATGTAGACTGGATTGGTGTATCTACCTATAAAAATGGTGGCTCCCTCTACAACAGTGCCTATACCTATTCCAATCAAGGCTATGCCAACGATGCCTACTATTGCAGTGGTATCTATGGCGATGATCCCCTGATTGTATTGCAGGATTTGGCTGCCTTTGCAGAGACACACAAAAAGCCCATGATGATTAGTGAATGTGGCTTTGGCTACTATCAGAAAAGCACAGACACGGAACGCAACGCAGAGGCACTAGATCAGTTCAACAAATTTTACTCCTACTTGCCTATGGTCTATCCACAGGTGAAAGCAGTATTCCTGTTTGATGTAGAAAATGACTTTGCTACCTCTGACTTCCACTACAACATTGCCAGCAACTCTGCCCTCTCCTCTGCCTACCATGCCATGGTGTCCGACGGTGCTTTCTTGCAGTGGGGAGAAACCAGCGGGGATGGATATACCCGTTTGTCCACAGTAAATGAAAAACTGTCCACTCTGTCTCTTGCCACTTACGCCAGCTTCCCCGGACAGGGTACCACCACCTGTCAATACTACATAGATGGAGCCTTGCAGTATACCACCAGTCAGGAACCTTTTGCCTATGATTTGCCTGTATCCAACCTGACCCCTGGTGCCCACACCATCACCATCAAAGCCTCTCAGGGCGCATTTAATGACTCTATTGACCGCACCATTTATGTGAGCAATGATGGCACAGTAACTGGTTCTGATGGGCTGCCATTGGATGTATCCAGTGCAGACAGTTGGGCAGTTTCCCATATCCTCAACGCCTATCAGCAGGGGCTGATTACCAGTCGCACAGGTTCCAATTTCAAAAATAAAATTACCCGTCTCCAGTTTGCAGAACTTGCAGTCAATCTGATTGAAAAAGCCACTGGAACTACTCTCCCAACTGGTTCCCAGTCCTTCAGTGATACACAGGACCCAGTTGCCAGCAAGGCTGTTGCCGCTGGTATTACTGGTGGTACTAGTGAGACCACATTCTCCCCTGATGCCAATATTACCCGTGAGCAAATTTCTGTCATGTTAAAGAAAGTAGTGGACTATGTAGACGCTGCCAAAGGCACCAGCACCCTGACCAACACCAGTACCGCACTCAACAGTGCCTATACGGATGGGGCACAGGTTTCCAGTTGGGCATCTGACAGTATGGCTCTTATGACCAACAATGGTCTCATGAGCGGCACCTCTGCTACCACCCTATCCCCCGCAAACAATACCACCATTCAGGAGGCACACACCCTGATTCTGGCTCTTTACAATAAGCTAGCATCTCACTAATGCTCATCTTGATTCTAAAAACATTCCGGCGGTTCATCCATTTGATGAACCGCCGGAATGTTTTATTTTGTATTATGGTATTTCTACCATAACACAAGTTTCATTTTTACTCTACACTGAGTTTACTAACCACCTTGGCACAACGTGGGCAGATGGTTGGATACTGGCTGTCTGCACCCACACGAATGTGGTGCTTCCAACAACGTTCACACTTTTCGCCCTTTGCCTCACTGACCAGCACACGCACACCTTCCATAGAGGTTTCCATACCCTGTGCATAGAGGGCAGCATCTTCACTGACTTCTACATCAGAGACGATAAACAAATCTGCCCACTGGTTTTCAAAGTACTGGCGCAGCTGCTCCAAATTGCTTTGGGAAACAGGCTTTTCTGTCACCAAGGTCACATGTGCCTCTAGGGCTTTACCAATCTTCTTCTCGTTGCGAGCTGTTTCCAGTGCTGCATTCACACTGTCACGCAACATAGCAAGAGAACTCCAACGCAGCATCTGTACTTCATCGAGTGCATAGTCCACAAAAGGCTTGTTCATTTCATTGAGTACCACATTGCGTACATCGTCCTCTTTGCGATGTGGCATAGCCTGCCAAATTTCATCACAGGTGAACGCTAGAATGGGGGCAAACAGCTTGGTCATAGTGTCCAGAATCAGGAACAGGGCTGTTTGAGCGGAACGGCGTTCCAGTCCATTCTTGTCCTCACAATAGAGACGGTCTTTAATCACATCCAGGTAGAAGGAGGACAGGTCCACCACACAGAAGTCATTGATGGCATGGGAAACCACATGGAACTCATAGTTATCATAGGCAGCAAAACACTTATCAATTAACTGGTTCAGCTTCGTTATAGCCCAGCGGTCCAGTTCCAGCATCTCCTCTGGCTTGACCAACTCATTGGGATCAAATCCATCCAGATTGCCCAGACAATAGCGGGCGGTATTGCGGAACTTCAAATAGCTCTGAGAGAGCTGTTTGAAAATAGGGTCAGAACATCGTACATCTACATGGTAATCCGCAGAACCTGCCCACAGACGCAGCAGATCAGCACCATACTTTTTGAAAATATCGGAAGGATCTACACCATTGCCCAGAGACTTGTGCATGGCCTTGCCTTCTCCATCCACTGTCCAACCGTGGGTGAGACATTCTTTGAAAGGTGCTCCCTTCCCCAGCGCACCCACTGCGGTAAGCATAGAGGACTGGAACCAGCCACGATACTGGTCAAGTCCCTCCAGATACATGGTAGCAGGCCAGAAACCTTGGTCCTTCTGCATGGAGGCATAGTGGGTGGAACCGGAGTCAAACCATCCATCCAATGTATCCTCTTCCTTGGTAAAGCCGTGACTTTTACCACAATGAGGGCACACAAAGTCTTGAGGGAGAATATCCGCTGCCTCCATCTCATACCATGCATTGGAGCCCTTCTCCCCAAAGAGCTTGCTGACAGCTGCAATGGTCTCATCTGTACAGATGGGCTTTCCACAATCAGCACAATAAAAGACAGGAATGGGCAGACCCCAACGGCGCTGGCGGCTGATGCACCAGTCTGCACGCTCACGAATCATAGAGATCATACGGTCTTTTCCCCATGCAGGAACCCAGCGCACATCATCGGTAGCAGCCACTGCTGCATCTTTGAAGGCATCTACAGAACAGAACCACTGGGGGGTGGCACGGAAGATAATGGGATGCTTACAGCGCCAGCAGTGTGGGTAGCTGTGCACAATGTCCTCACTGGCAAACAGTGCCCCACTCTCCTTCATATCCTCCAAAATCACAGGGTTTGATTCCTCTGTTTTCATCCCTGCGTACTTTCCAGCATAGTCGGTATGGCGTCCACGGTCATCTACAGGCACCACCATTTCCATGCCATAGCGGCGACAGGTCTGATAGTCATCTGCACCAAAACCAGGGGCAGTGTGGACACATCCAGTACCAGAATCCATAGTAACATAGTCTGCCACCAACAGACGGCTTGTCTTATCTAAAAATGGATGCTGTGCCAGCATGTTTTCAAAGAAAATACCGGGGTGGGTTTCTACAATTTCATACTGTTCTACATCTCCCACCTTCATGACCTTGTCCACCAGAGCTTCTGCCATGATGTAGGTCTCTCCATTGCCTGTCTTTACCAGTGCATAGCTCTCATCTGGATGGAGAGAGATACCAAGGTTTCCAGGCAGAGTCCAAATGGTGGTGGTCCAAATCAGGAAGAACAGCTTGCTGTGGTCATATTGGGATAGCTTTCCCTGGTCATCCTTCATCTGGAATTTGACATACACAGTGGTACATGGGTCATCCTGATACTCAATTTCTGCCTCTGCCAGTGCAGTTTCATCCTTGGGGCACCAATAAACTGGCTTCAGCCCCTTGTAGATGTATCCCTTTTTGTACATCTCTCCAAAGACTTTGACTTCTTCAGCTTCAAAGCTGGGGTCCATAGTTTTGTATGGGTGCTCCCAGTCTCCCAAAACACCCATGCGTTTAAACCCATCCATCTGAATATCAATGTACTTCTGGGCATAGTTGTGGCAGGCAGTGCGGAACTCTGGAACAGACATTTTTTTGTGGTTGAGTTTCTGCTCTTTAATAATGGCAGACTCAATGGGCATACCATGGTTATCCCAGCCTGGAATATAGGGGGTATAATAGCCACGCATGGCATACATACGGGTGATAAAATCTTTCAATGACTTATTGAGTGCATGACCCATATGCAAATTACCATTGGAAAACGGAGGTCCATCATGGAGGGAAAAGAGAGGCTTTCCCTCGTTCTTTTTCAGCAGCTCGTTATAAAGATCCAGTTCATTCCAATGCTCCAACATGGCTGGTTCACGGTTTGGCAGCCCTGCACGCATAGGGAATTCTGTTTTTGGCAAATTAATGGTTTTATTATAATCCATACCTTTACATGCTCCTTCAACTAAAGTGAAACTAATATTTTATTTTTCCACTGTTTTTCCTGAGAAAACCATAAGCCCACACTCACGGCACAGCCATGCATCTGGATATTCCTGAAATGGGGTGTGAATTAAAACACAATTTTCATCCTGTCCTTTGGGATGTAAATACACCTTTTCCATTGTTTTATGGAAAAAATGGATATTTTCCCTGGTCCAGAAAGGATGCTTTACTGTATGCATCACACCCTGTTCCATTTCTATCCCACACCGAGGACAATTCATATAACCACTCCCTGCATGTTTAAAAGAAAAAGCCTTTGTCCCCAGTAAGAGACAAAGGCACAAAACCCCTGCGGTACCACTCTTATTGTTGAAGTCACCACTCCAACCCCTCAAGAACTGCCCAATAACGGGGGCAACCGGACAAATCTACTATCCATTCAATTTGCCTGCTCCAAGGTGATGTTTCTCTGTCTGCACTCTCCGTCTTTCACCAACCGACGGCTCTCTTTGCAGTATACAGAACAGATACTTGTCCTTTTCTTTGCATGTCACTTTATACGCATGGTATTTTATCTGTTTTTCTATCAGATGTCAAGGGTCTGCCCATCCATTCCCCATCTGCCTTACTTAATTTCATACTCCCGCCCAAACTGCAACTCTCCAAAGTCAATGCGAGTTGTCTGCTCAAATAGTGGGTCCTCCTGAGGTTCTTTTGAGGGTTTTGGACGTGGAAATTCTGTTGTGTCCCCCAAATCTACGGTTTGCTGCTCCTGTGACAGTTTATTTTTCTGGTTCTCTGCTGTGGCTTGTACCATTGCCTGTGCCACCAGCCGCTGTACATTGTCATCAATTTCCGATGCAGCTTGTTCCACTGTTGTCTGTTGTAAATGCAGCTCCTCTGAAGGAACCAGCTCACTGAGATGTTGTAAATAACTTTGTGCCTGCATATGCAAAGCCTGTACCTGTTGCACAAAACTTGCTGTGTTTTTCTGCGCCTGCTGCAAACGGTATTCTTCTGCCTCTGCTGCCTTTTGTATCCCAGCTATCTTGTCTTGTGCCTCTACCTCTGCCTGTTGTAAAATCTTATCCCGTTTCTGTTCCGCTTCTTTCACTAGCTCATCTGCCATCCGTTGAGCCGTCATCAGTGCTTTGCGCATGGCATCCTCTGTGGAACGATATTCCTCTACTTTATCAACCAGCACTTTCATTTTACTTTTCAGCACTGCATTTTCATTGTAAAGGGATGTATAATCCTGTGTTAACACATCCAAAAACTCATCTACCTGAGCCATATTATATCCACCAAAGGATGCCCTTGGAAAGGCTCGTTCCGATACTTCCTGAGGGGTCAGCATTGTTTGTTACCTCCATGTCCCTTATTCGCTCATTGCTTCTTCTGCTGTCTCAGATTGCCAGGAGAAATATTGATCCACTACTACAGGTTTTCCGCTGTTCCATGTGAGGTAGGTGATCAGCCACCCCATTCCATCTGTATGAGCTGTGCCCCATACATACTGTGCGACTCGAATACCCTGTACTGCCTGTGACACAGCACAGATTCCATCTGCCTGAGAGGGTGCAGTTGGCCAAATCATCCCACCTGTTTCATCCTGTATCATTTGCCTGTTCTGCTCCCGCAACCACCAGTTTAAATCCAGTTGTTCTGCATTGCCTGTTTCAGGAACAAAAACCTGTGCTGTTGTTCCATCCAAAGTCCCCTGGACTGTATATGTGGGAACCTCCCGTTGGATCGGTGATTCATGCTCCCATCCCATTACATAGACCTCAAGATTCCCTGCTCCCCCACTGGATATTGTGGGCAAACCTGCCACAACCAATGGGTTGCCCTGTTGATCTTGTGTCATAAAAATCGTTGGATTGGTGGTATAAACAGAACCGTTTCCACCATTCAATGCAGTTTTTGCAGCCAGTTGCCCATCCTGCTCCCATTCTAATGTATAATGAAAAAGGTTCTCATTCCAAACCCATCTGGAATCTTCTGTCTGCCTTAGATAGGGGGTTGCACAAACTTTGACCACATCATTGTCCCCATCCCCATCAAAATCCATATGAATGGATGTAATGGTCTGTTTTTTACTCTCCGGCACAAGGATGGTGTATAAGTACCAAAATAAATCATCCTGCTTTGTCTGTCCCCCAGAAAAGGAATAGGTCTCTCTTTGATTATGGGATAAATCACCCACAATCACACAATCCCTCAACAAGAGCAGCTCATACCGCTCATTGGTATTATTTTGCCAGAAGTAAAGTCGTGTGGTTCCATCTGATACGGTGCTCCGTTGTTCTGTTGCAGCATCCATTTTCTTGAAAATCGACCGTTTCAGTGTCTCACCATCAAAGTAGGTCAGCAATGTTTCAAGCTGTGCTTTGGACAATGTCCCTTTATACTCCTCACCTGTGCCTCCACAGTAGAGGGATACATCACAATTTATATTTTCCTGTGTCAAAACAGGAATTACTTTCTCTAGTTGCTGTGGATGTGCATACCAAAGCACACCCCCTATGACCACAACAAATAGGAGGCAGATACCTGCCAGCCAGTACCATTTTCCTGATGGAGATGGTGCAACCCGACTGCCCTGTTTTTTAGAAATACAGTCCGTTATTCTCCAGTTCATCAATTAAATCCCCTAATATATCTACATTGTATGGGGTAATAATGTAAGTAGATATGGCAACTTTTTTGATTTTTCCCTCGTTGGCATAGGCCACACCAGAAAGAAAATCCAAAAGGCGGCGTGCAATATCTTTATTGGTAGATTCTAAGTTAAGGACTACCGTTCTCTTTTCCCGTAGGTGGTCTGCAATCTCGCTGGCATTTTCAAACCGCTCCGGTTTTACCAGTACAACTTGCAGCTGGGTGGCTGCACGGATATTGACTACCTTATTACTCCTACGGGCTTCCGCTTCATCCATAGCTGGACTGTTATAGCTG
The DNA here is from genome assembly GCA_944383165.1 of uncultured Oscillospiraceae bacterium. GTDB lineage: Bacteria > Bacillota > Clostridia > Oscillospirales > Oscillospiraceae > Lawsonibacter. The sequence goes on along the minus strand of CALWON010000011.1, from coordinate 20,351 downwards.
AAATCCCGTTCTCTGCTCGACCGTTCCCTTCGCTCTGATGTACGGGGGGCAGGCGCCTCATACTCATCGTCATACCCTTCTTCTTCGTCCTCGTCTTCATAGGGACGAGCCAATCTCTTAAATTCATCCAGAAACCCCATGATGGAAACCTCATTTCTCACTTAATTCATTTTTTAGCAACATTCCACAGTCAGCCTTTGATCACAGGGGGACGTGCTCCAAATAATGCTGTCCCGATGCGTACCAATGTGGCACCTTCTTGGATTGCATCCCGATAATCTCCGCTCATGCCCATAGATAGACAATCCATTCTAGATTGATTATCTCCCAAAGCACCCTTTATGTCAACAAAAAGCTGTCGCATGGCTGAAAAAAATGGACGATTTGCCCCAGGCTCACTGGAAATAGGAGGGATTGCCATGAGACCTCTAAGCTGTACATGGTCCAATGTCCCACACAGGGTAGCCAGACTCTCTGCCTCATCCACAGTGCACCCCCCCTTGCTCTCCTCTCCAGCGATGTTGACTTCCAATAGGATATCCTGTACAATCCCCAGCTTTTCTGCCTGTGCCTCAATCGCCTGTAATAGTCTCTCTGAATCCACAGATTGGATCAATGCAACCTTTCCTACCACTTGCTTTACCTTGTTGGTCTGTAAATGACCAATAAAGTGCACCTGTGCCCCTGCGTAGGCATCCACTTCCAAGTGGCTCACCAGCTCTTGCACCCTGTTTTCCCCACATACTGTGATACCAGCCTGAATAGCCGCCCGAATGGTTTCATGGCTTTGCACCTTTGTAGCCGCACACAAGGTAATTTCTTCTGGTTTTCGCCCTGCTGCTATGGCTGCCTTTGCAATTTCCTGTTTGACCTGTTCTACATGTGCTTGAATCGACATGTTACTTCCCCCTTATGATTGCACTTCCAGCAGTTTTCCATCATACAAATCCGTGGCTTGCACAATAACCTCATCCCCTGTGCGTAGTCTCTTTTTCCCTTGGTCCACAGACTGCACAAGGTAGAAATCTTCCCCTTCTGCCAAAATTTCCACCACTTTGAATTCTGCCTTTCCAGCGGTGAGTACATAAATCCCAACTTTCTGTTCCTCTGTCGTTTCGCCAGTCTCCGGATCTGTTTTTACATTTGTCACCATTCTCAGTGCTATTTTTGGCACCCGTATCCCTGTATCACTATCAAAGATCAACTCCCCTGCCTGCTTTCTCAGCAGGGTAGTCTGTTCCAGATAGCGGTCCGTTGATACAATTACCACCACATTCCCCTGTTCCTCTGTTCCAACCTGCTCCAATGTCACTGGAATATCCTGAACAAAATCGCTGGCAAAACGCAGGGTCATTTTTTTCTCTTGTTCCAGCCGCTCTGCGTCCTGTTTGGAAACCACAGCCACAAAATACCAGTTATTCTTGGTAATAATCTTCCCCGCTGTGTTTTGTGCCCCACTGACTGGCTGTTGGAGCAGTTCCTCCAGCATGCTGGGGGTAAAACTACCGGCTGTCTCTAGGCTAATCAAAGTTTCATACCCATCCACCAAATTTGAAAAGGTGCCCGATGCTGGTGCTGTCACCTGTGTTACCGCTGCATAGGTCTGGCTTTGCAGGGTGGTATATTGATTTTTCAGCTCCTGGAGCCTGGCAACTAAATCATCTGAGGTCAAATCCGCTCCATAGGCATAGGCTCTGCGTAATACATTGCTTTTCATATCCATAACCTGGTCTTCCAGTTGGCTGTAGTCATTCAGTGCGGTTGCCCCTCGCAATGCGGCAATGGAATTTAAGATTTCCTGATCCACTTGTGCCACAGAAGCGGCATCGCCACCCTGACCAATGGCATACTGTAACTGTGCCATCTCCATATTTAGAGCATCCTGTTGCTCCTGTGCCAGTCTTGCCTGATCGTCTCGGTATACAAGAGCTACCGTCTGTCCCACTCCTACCTGTTCCCCTTCTCCTCGGGTTACATCCAGAATTCCTTGTGTGCCTGCCAGTACTTTCTCCTGACGTACCAAAAGCCCTTCTACCTCAATACTGTCATTTAACTCATACTCATAGGCGTAAGTGGTGGTAAAAGGTTCCTGAAAGGTTTCAAATATATGATACCCCAAATAACAGATGATTGCCAGAGCAAATAGAACCATCACAAATGCAATCAGGGATTTGCCTTGCTTCATGACACCCTCTCTTTCTGTTGGTAGAATAGAAGCGGGGACCCACTGGTCCCCGCTTACTTCGTTAGATGTTTTCCTCGTCTCCAAATGGGATTGGTCTTTCTGGGACGATGGTGGATATGGCATGTTTGTATACAATTTGCTGTTTTCCATCGCTGTTTAAAACAACAGTAAAGGCATCAAATCCTGCTACATATCCACGCATTTGAAATCCATTCATCAAAAACATTGTTACAAGCCGGTGATCTCGACGTGCTTGGGTCAAAAACATTTCCTGCAAATTATTTACTTTGGTCATGATGTACGCACTCCTTTTTCTATGTGCGTTGGTACTCCAACGCCTGAGTGGCATCATTATAATCCGAACGCATGTGCGAAACTTGTCGAACTTTGCATTGCCTGCAAAATGTTTGGATTTTCATCCCACAGAATCCACTTTGTATGGGGATTTCTCCGAAACCATGTGAGCTGTCGCTTGGCATACTGCCGGGAGCGCAGCTTCACCATTTCAATGGCGTTTTCCCTGCTTCCTCCCTGTTCTGCCACTTCTACAAATTCCTTATATCCAATGGCCTGCATGGCGGTACAATTTTGGGGGATTCCTGCATCCAACAGTGTATGTACCTCCTGTTCCAGTCCTGCTGCCACCATTTCATCCACCCGTTGGTCAATCCGTCCCCACATATGTACACGTTCCCGAAAGGCAAGACCAATGGTCAATGTATCATATCGGGGAGGCATTTTTTGTGTCTCTAAATTATGCTGTGTCAGGGTCTTCCCTGTGCTCTCATAGACTTCCAGTGCCCGTATAATCCGCTTGTGGTCATTGGCATGCAGTCTTGCGCCACTTTCTGGGTCCACTTTTTTGAGTCTCTCCAGCATCGCTGCGCCACCCACTTCTGATAGTTCCTGCTCCAGTTGTTCTCGCAATCCACTTTCCTGGGAAAACGAGGCAAATGTGCGTCCAGAACACAGGGAATCAATATAAAGTCCAGTCCCTCCTGCCAGGATTGGCGTTTTCCCTCTGGATAAAATATCATCCACACATTGAGAAGCCATTTCTACATATCTCGCCACGGAGAACGCCTCATCTGGCTCAACCACATCAATCATATGGTGTGGGATTCCCTGCATTTCCTCCCATGTAGGCTTTGCTGTCCCAATATCCATACGGCGGTAAATCTGCATAGAGTCAGCAGATACTACCTCTCCATTAAGCTCTTTTGCAAGCTCCACTGCCATTCTGGTCTTTCCAGAAGCAGTGGGTCCCACAAGAACCAAAAGTTTTGGGGGCATCCTGCCACCTCCTTACTGATTTGGTGAAATCGTTGGCATAGGCCATGCGGTCACACTAGCAGAAGCCTCCTTTACAAACGCAATCAGATGATTTAGAGCAACATCAAACCCTTTTTGTTCATAGTAGCTCATCACAGCCTCTAGTGTTTCCCCATGTTTTAACAGCGGTTCAAAATCATCCAGCCCATAATTTTCTTCGCTGTCATACACAGAAACCGTATGCATTCGGTCCCCTTTTCCAATTGCACCAACTCGTACACCCCATTTCTCTTTCCCCTTGAGCATACTACAAAACTGTTCACTTTGCAAAACCCATTTTGTAAAAGTTGGGTCACTGGTGGTAATGCGTCGATTTCCCAAATTTTTTGGTGTTTGATAGTCATAATAAAATTTGGAAGGAAGCCCCAGCCGTTTTGCCCCCTGTTGCAGACCTCCCAACACTTGATTCAGTCCATTCCACATCAAATTTGCTGGTGTAATCTGAAGGCGGTAGGGTCGCTCCAATCTCACTTGGGTACTGACTACAATATGGTGAAAGGAAATACCACTTCGGCTGGTACCTGTCTCCTCTGCGTGAATGAGAATAGTTCCTTTCTCTTTTTCCAGCAATAGTGTCCCATTCCATTCCTGATCCTCAGTGGCAAATAGGGTGCCTCCATGCTTCTTCCAAAATAGATATAAATACTCATTCCAGGTCATAGAACGCCCCCTTTTCTATTTATGTTCTCTTAAATTGCTTTTCAAGCTGTCGCTTTGTCAGTTCAATAGCGACTGGGCGCCCATGTGGGCAATACTTCACCTGACCTGTCATCACTGCCTCTGCCACCTTTTCAAGCTCCGGCAAACTGGTTTTCCAGCCTCCCTTAATGGCTGCTTTACATGCCATTGTGTGCAGCAGTTCATCCCTGAAACTGCTCGGGTCTGCGCTGCCTTTGGTCAAAATATGTTGGGCTATTTCGCACAATGTCTGCTCTACATCCCCCTCTGGCACATCAAATGGCACCTGACGGACAATCAGTGCTCCAGCACCAAACTCCTCTACAACAAAGCCAAATTCCTCCAACTGGGTTCTGTGTTCCACCAGCACTGTCTGCTCCTCGGCAGGCAACCGACACACCACAGGAGTCAGGAGCATTTGAGACATAGGTTGGTAATCCTCTGCCTTCATGCGGTCAAACTGCATCCGCTCATGGGCTGCATGCTTGTCAATCAGAAATACCATTTCCCCCTGTTCTACCATAAGATAGGTATCAAACAATTCCCCCACAATATGCCATTGAGGCTCTGAGTTTTCCAACTCTGTTTGCACCGGCTGAATTTGTAAATTTTTAGGGAATTTCTCCTCGTTCTTTGTATTATGGACATTTTCATCGTTTTTTGTCTCTGTGGTGTAGACGTATTCCACTTTTTCCACAGGATTGTCCACATTATCCACAGGGTTATCCACATCATTTACTTTTTTTGTTGACCGGTGCGCCTCAACCGGTGTAAAAGTCGGTGCAAAGTGCTCCTTTTCACCGCTCCCCGAATCCACCGCAACAGAACGTGGAACCATATTAGGTCTAGTACTATCTGCCACATAAAGCTGTGTTGTCTTTTCAGGCATTCGAACCTTCTGCTGAACCAATTCTGTATCATGCTGTACTGGCTTTGTATCCACTTGCTCCGATTGCAAAACGAACTCTGGTCTTTGATCCCTTTCTTCCAATGCAGAAAACACAGTATGATAGACACTATGGAACACCATACGCTCATCACTGAACTTCACCTCTGTTTTTGCAGGGTGAACATTCACATCCACTAGATTTTCTTTCAAGGAGATATGGAGTACACAGCCCGGAAATTTCCCAACCATCTTCTGATTTTTATAGGCTTCCTCCACCGCTGCCATCAAAAGTTTAGATTTGATCTGCCTGCCATTGAGGAAGAAAAACTGCCAATTCCGACTGGCTCTGCAACAGGTAGGACGTGAAATGTAACCAGTCACTGAAATATCCTGTCCAGATCCTGTTACAGGCAAAAATCCCAATGCCAAATCCCTTCCTAGTACTGCATACACAGCGGATTTTAACTGCCCATCTCCTGGTGTAAGCAACTCCTGTTTGCCATCCCGTACAAATTTCACAGACACCTCAGGATGGGACAGTGCCACCCGCTGTACCACTGCAAACACAGCCGCACCTTCTGCGGTGTCTCGTTTCATAAACTTCAATCTGGCAGGTGTATTGTAAAACAGATTTCTCACAATCATAGTGGTTCCTTTGGGACAGCCTGCCTCCTCCACTGCTCCAAACACACCACCCTCTATTTCCAGACATGCCCCCATGTCACTTTCCTGTGTACAGGACATCACCGAAACTTGGGAGACGGCTGCAATGGCTGCCAAAGCCTCTCCACGAAATCCCAAGGTGCAAATGGCTTCCAAATCATATTCCGATTTCAATTTGCTGGTGGCATGGCGCAGAAAAGCGGTCTTTAACTGGTCAGCAGGAATGCCGCTGCCGTTATCTGTCACCCGTAGGAATGTCAGTCCACCATGTTCAATTTCCACTGTAATACTGTCTGCTTTAGCATCTATGGCGTTTTCCATCAGCTCTTTGACCACAGAAGCTGGTCGTTCTACCACTTCACCAGCTGCAATCAAATCAGCAAGATGGGGGTCTAATACTTGTATTCTGTCCATATCCACCTCAAAGGTTTCAACCTCTCATATCCTGTTTGAGTTCTACCAGCAAATTGAGTGCCTCAATGGGGGTTAGTACATTGACATCTGTCATACGCAGCTTTTGCAATACGGTCTGTTCTCCCATATCTACCATAGAGAGCTGTTCTGACTGTGCCTGCACTGGGGCAGATGGGGTATGTCCCTTCCCACACTCCAATTCCTCTAAAATTGCTCTGGCTCGTTTGATAACTTTTTCTGGAACGCCTGCCAGTTTGGCAACCTCAATTCCGTAGCTCTGGTCTGCTCCACCACGAATAATTTTGCGTAAGAAAATAATTTCGTCTTTTTTCTTCTTTGCTGCAATATTATAATTTTTTACACCATCCACTTCCCCTTCCAGCACAGTCAATTCGTGGTAGTGGGTGGCAAACAGGGTCTTACATCCCAATTTCTTTCGGTCTGCACAGTATTCCAGCACTGCTCTGGCAATTGCCATGCCATCATAGGTGGAAGTGCCCCGTCCAATTTCATCCAAGATAAGCAGAGATTTGGAAGTTGCATGTTTCAACAACAGGGCAACCTCACTCATCTCCACCATAAATGTGGATTGCCCAGATGCTAAATCATCACTGGCTCCAATGCGGGTAAATACTCTATCTACCACTCCAATATGGGCAGATTTTGCTGGCACAAAGGAGCCCATCTGAGCCATGAGTACAATCAGTGCCACCTGTCTCATATAGGTGGATTTTCCTGCCATGTTGGGTCCTGTCAAAATGGTACACAGGTTTTCCCCATCATCCATATGGGTATCATTGGGTACAAACAGGGCATTTTTTAGCATCTTCTCCACCACTGGATGCCGTCCTTCTACAATATTCAAAGTGGATGAGTGATCTACAAGGGGCATACAGTAGCCATTTGCCGCCGCAACAGATGCCAAAGCATTGAGTACATCCACCTGTGCAACCGCAGCAGCGGAACCCTGAATCTCTGCTACATGGGCACATACCAGTTCTTTCAGCTCACAGAAAATCTGATATTCCAATGCAGTCACTTGATCCTGTGCAGATAAGATGGTATGCTCCAGTTCCTTCAATTCCTGGGAAATATAACGCTCAGAGTTGACCGTTGTCTGTTTGCGCACCCAATCCTCTGGAACCAGATTGCTCTGAGACTTAGCTACCTCAATATAGTATCCAAACACCTTATTGTAGCTAACCTTCATATTTTTAATGCCGGTCTGCTCTTTGGTGCGTGTCTCCAAATCGGCAAGCAGATCTGCCCCATGTTCCATAATGTTGCGCAGACGATCCACCTCTGTGTGGTAGCCAGTCCGAATCAGTTTTCCTTCTCGCACAGAAAAAGGCGGCTCATCCACCAGTGCATTTTGCAACACCTGACACACCTGAGGCAAATCATTCAATTCCCCACAGAGGGTTTGCAACAACGTGGAGGAACATGGCTCCAACAGAGTCCGAATCTGAGGCAGTTTTCCAAGCCCAGCCGCCAGAGCAGCCAGATCCCGACCGCCAGCGGAACCATACACCACCCGTCCAATCAGCCGCTCTAAATCGGTTACTTCTCTCAGTTCTGCTGCCAGTTCCTCACGGAGCACAATATCATCTACCAAATTGGATACCGCCTGCTGTCTGCGGTGAATCTGCACTGGGGAGAGCAAGGGACGTTCCATCCAGCCTCGCATCAGTCGGCTACCCATCGCTGTCTTTGTCTTATCCAGCACCCATAACAGGGAGCCCTTTTTCTCTTTGGAACGGAGTGTCTGGGTCAGCTCCAATGTCTGACGTGCGTTCAGGTCAAGCTCCATGAACTGCCCAGAAGTGTAGTAACTAAAGACTGCAATATGCCCCAAATCGGTTTTCTGTGTCTCATAGAGATAGGCGAGCAAACCACCGGTTGCCTGTATTGCACCTCTCTCCTCCTGCGGCAGCGTATCAAGACCGGAACGAAATTGATGGTACACCACCTGTTTTGCCTGTTCCAGACAGAATGGCTCCCCTCTCCCATGTTCACACAGACAGTTGAGCTGGTTTTTGAGAAAGTCCTCCAGCCCCTCTAACTGACAGGCTTTTGGAGACAGCACCGCCTCTATGGGCTGAAACCGTCCCAGTTCATTTTCCAGATGCAGAACTCCCTCTACCCCAGCAGAAAAGGAGGTGGCAAATACTTCCCCTGTGGACAGGTCACAGAAGCAAACCCCAATGGTAGAATCATCGCTATCTATGGCTGCCAGGAAATTGTTTTTCCCTTCCTCCAGCATGGCTGAGGAAATGACAGTACCAGGTGTAATGACCCGAATAATGTCCCGATCCACCAGTCCTTTGGCTGTGGCTGGGTCCTCTGTCTGTTCGCAAATTGCCACCTTGTAGCCCTTGGCAATGAGACGGGCAATATAACTTTCACAGGAGTGGTATGGCACACCACACATGGGGGTGCGTTCCTCTGCCGGTTTTGCCCGGTCTCTGGATGTGAGGGTCAAATCCAGTTCTTTTGCTGCAATTTTGGCATCCTCATTGAACATCTCGTAGAAATCACCCAGCCGAAAAAACAAAATGGAGTCCTGATTTTTTTCTTTGATCTCCAGATATTGCTTCATCATGGGAGTTAGTTCAGCCATCCAATCACCCCTTCCCTTTTACTCCGCCAGCTCTCCACACAGTGACCACTTGTTGGCATCTGTAATGGTCACAAACACAAACTGACCAATCAACTCTTGGGGACCAGATACACGCACCAGTCGGTTGCCTGGTGTGCGTGCTGCCAATGGGTAGCGCATATCTCCACTTTCCCCATCCACCAGACAACGAATGGTTTTTCCAATATATGTTGCATGTTTTTCCTCTGAAATGGTGTCCTGTAGGGCGAGCAAGCGATTAAAGTTGGCAAGTTTTTCTTCTCTTGACATGGGGTCTGGCATACTGGCTGCCGGCGTTCCCACTCTTGGAGAGTAAATAAAGGTAAAGAGTGCGTCAAATCGCACTTCCTCCAGCACTTTCAGGGTATCTTCAAATTCCTCTGTGGTCTCCCCAGGAAATCCTACAATGACATCAGAAGTCATCACAATATCAGGAATTAACGCCTTCAACTGCTGCACCTTCTCCAGATATTCTGCTCTGGTATGCTTGCGGTTCATCTCTTTTAAAATCCGGTCGTTTCCTGCCTGGAAAGGGAGGTGCAGCACAGGAGCCACCTTTTCACAGTGTGCCATGGTTTCAAACAGCTTTGGGGTGGCATCCTTGGGATGGGAGGTCATAAAGCGGATTAAAAAATCCCCTTGAATTGCATTGATTTTTTCCAGTAAGTCAGAAAAATCCATGGGGGTTTCCAAATCTTTCCCATAGGAGTTTACATTTTGCCCCAACAATGTAATATCCTTATAGCCCTGTGACACCAAAGTTTCCACTTCTTTTAAAATATCCTGTGGCTCACGGGAACGCTCCCGTCCCCGCACATAGGGTACAATGCAGTAGGAGCAAAAATTATTGCACCCATACATAATAGACACCCATGCTTTTACACTGTCCTGACGTACCACAGGAATTCCCTCTGCAATGGAACCTGCCTCATCTGGAATTTGAAAAATACGTCCACGGCTGGTCAGCAGTGTGTGGATAAATTCTGGAAATTTCCAAAGAACATGGGGACCAAATACCAAATCTACATGTCGAAAAGACTGTTTCACTTTCTCTGCAATATGGCTCTCCTGCGCCATACAGCCACACAGGCAGATAATCTGCTCTGGATGACGCCGTTTCACATGCACCAGTGCACCCAAATTCCCTAAAACACGCTGCTCGGCATGTTCTCGAATGGCACAGGTGTTGATGACAATAATCTGTGCCTGTTCCTCATCCTGGGTAAAGCCATATCCCATTGCACGCAGGTAGCCACGAATTTTTTCAGAATCCGCCTCATTCTGTTGACATCCATAGGTATCTACAAAAGCAAGTGGCTGCTCAGGCTTTGTCTGGCTTATGGCTGCAATCTCCTGACAGTATGCCATCTGACGCTCAATGTCTGCCTGAGAGATGGTAGTTGTTGTTCGTTTCATGGGGTCCTCCAGTCAAAGAAAAGTTTAAACTGTCCAAAAAAGGACAGACTGTTTTCATAGCACACTATTGTATCATTTTTTTGACTGAGGTACAAGTAATTCCCCTTAGAGAAAACATTTCCTGTTTCTTTTCCCCTTTCTCGTTGCGTTTTCACTGGTAAGGTGCTACAATATGGACTAAGCATTTACCTCTTTATCCCAGAGACAGGAGACAGAAGGGAGCCACTCACCTATGCGCAAACTCATTGTAGATACATCTGCCATTCGCAACAATATGTCGATTATCAAAGAACGGGCCGCTGGAGCTGCCCTCTATGGCGTATTGACTGGGGATGGAGGTGGAATTGGCATTGCCGCCCTTGCCCGCCTTATTCGTGACGAGGGTGCCAGCCGTTTTGCTGTCAACTCTGTGGAAGAGGCAAAAACCTTGCGGGATTCCGGCTTCATAGATGAGGAAATTCTCATGCTTCGTTCCACCATTGACCGGGAAGAACTGGAACAACTTGTGGACCTGAATATTGTATGTACCATTTCTTCTGTGGATACTGGGCTTGCTCTGAATGCTGTGGCAGAAAACCGTGCCACAGTGGCAGAGGCACACATTCAGGTGGACACTGGTATGGGGTTTGGTGGATTTCTGGTCAGTGAGCCAGAAAAAATTTTGCTTGCCTATCGTTCTCTGCCTAATGTGGCTCTTTCAGGCATTTATACCCAATTGCACACAATTTCCCCCAAAACCCATGAAATCAAAGGGCAGTTAGAGCAATTTCATCAGATTCTGGATTCCATTCATGCTGCCGGTTTTGAAACTGGCATTGTTCATACAGCGGGTTCCTATGCCTTAATGCACTTTGATTCTGCCCGTATGGATGCAGTACGGGCAGGGTCTGTCATTCTGGGTCGCTGCCGGCGTACCAGTGGGGATGGGCTGCAAACGGTAGGTTATGGGCAAGCCCCTATTTCTGAAGTTCGCTGGCTGCCCAAAGGGCATAGCATTGGTGCCTATCATTCTGTCACACTCAAACGCCCCACCCGTGTGGCTGTTCTGCCTGTGGGCTACCAGAACGGTCTTGGTGTAGAACGTCCCCGAGAGACGGGATTCTGGTCTCTGCTCAAACGCTGGCAGCGGAAAAAGAACTGCTCCCTGCGTATCGATGGACAACCTGTCCGGATGATTGGCTCCATTGGTGCCACAGAAACCATTTTGGATGTGACTGATATTAAATGTTCTGCTGGCGATCTTGCCACATTTGATTTAGAACCTCTCTATGCCAGAGGGTTCCAGATTGAATACCGATAACTGAAGGAGTTATAAACATGACAAATGACTTACCTTTTCAACCTCTGCTATTTGGCGGTGATATCAATGTTTATAGTGTAGCCAGAGCATTTCATGAGGCATACGGTGTCAAAAGCATTGCCTATGGCAAGTATCCCTCTTTTCCTTGCTATGGCAGTGAAATTATAGATTACCGTGTGTGTGCAAATAATGAAAGTGCTCAGGTATTTTGCCAAAATGCACTGGCTGTATCAGAGGAATTTCCAGACAAAACCATTTTACTGTTAGGCTGTGGGGACAGCTATGTCCAGTTAGCAGCCCACTGCAAAGACCAGCTACCCAAAAATATCATTGCCCCCTACATTGGTGGTACCCTTTTGGATGCTCTCATCAATAAGGAAAAATTTTATGCCCTGTGTGACCAGTATGGCATTGACCACCCCGCTACTTTTGTCTATGAAAAATCGATGGGGCATGACTTTACCTTGCCATTTGGTCCTCCTTACATTGCAAAACCTGCGGATGGTGTGGCATATTGGGCAACCGGTGTCCATGAACTTGCTAAAGTATATGTGTGTCAGACATGGGAAGAACTATTGCGTGCTTTGGATCAGGTCTATGATGCAGGCTATCCCGACCACATGATTTTACAGGAATTCATCCCAGGTGATGATACTTATATGCGTGTATTGACCAACTACTCCGACCGCAATGGTCTGGTGAAGCGGATGTGTCTTGGGCATGTTCTGTTAGAAGAACACTCCCCACACGGAATTGGCAACCATGCTGTCATTATGACAGAGTATGATGAAGAACTGTGTCTGCGCATCAAAACCATGCTGGAAGATTTACATTTTACTGGATTCTCTAATTTTGACATCAAATACGACAAAAGAGATGGCAAGTATAAGGCATTTGAAATCAACTGCCGCCAGGGACGCAGCAACTATTACGTCACTGGAGCGGGACAGAACATTGCCAAAACCTTGGTACAGGACCGGATTGAAAAACAGGATTTGGAATTTGAAATCTGTCAAACCCGCTCCCTTTGGCGCATGGTACCCAGACAGGTGGCATTTTCCTTTATCCCCAAAGAGTATCACAGCCAGATGAAAGCCCTCATTCAGGCTGGAGCTGATTCCCACTCCCTGGAATATGTCAATGACGCTTCTTGGAAACGAAAACTGAGAATCATCAAAAACCATCTGGGCAACATTAAACGCTTTGAGCGTTACAACAAAAAACCACAAAATTAACTCTCCTGTGGTGTGTCTGTGCCAGCCTGGCCGTTTTCGGCTGGTGCTGGCATTCTTTTTTCCACATCTTTGAGCAATTTTGTGGATAACTTTTGGAGGCTATTCCTTTATGAAACTTGAAGACCGACTGGGTGTGATTGGAGGTATGGGACCTCAGGCCACCAACACATTCTATCAGTATATCATTGACCGCACCAATGCACACCGTGACCAAGAGCATCTTTCTGTCCTCATCTTCTCTGACAGCACAATTCCAGACCGCACCACTGCTATTTTAGGCTCAGAGGAACAAAAAGAGGCTGTGTTTCAACATCTGTTAGCGGATGCCAAGCTATTGGAACAAGCTGGCTGTACCGTTTTGGCTGTACCCTGTAATACTTCACACTATTTTTTGGATGAGGTGCAAAAAGAGATTTCTATCCCCATTCTTCACATGATTCGGGAAACTGCCCTTTTGTTATCACAACATGGGAAACGACGCCCCGGCATTTTGGCCACTGATGGCACCATTCAAAGTGCATTATATCAAAAAGAATTTTCTGCTCTGGGCATGGAGCCTTGTATTCCATCTGATTTGGCACAAAAACAGGTCATGTCTCTCATTTATGATGACATTAAGGCGGGAAAATCTGGTGATCCTGAGAAATTTGCATTTGTCCATCACGATTTAGAACAACAGGGCTGTGACTGTGCCGTTTTGGCCTGTACCGAACTCTCTGTCTTTTCCACAGAACACCATTTGCCCCCCTTCTATGTAGATGCAATGGCTGTTCTGGCAGAACGTGCCGTACAGGCATGTCATAGACCCCTACGCCATATTTTTTCCAAGTAATTTTTTGGAGGGATTTTTTATTATGTCGCTTCCTTCTCACACATTGGGAGACTATCTCTCTCTGCTCAAACAGTACAACCTTGTCACCGCTGCTTCTGATATACTCCCAGATACTCCTATTTCTCTTGTGTCCTGCGACTCCCGCAATGTGCAACCCAACACCCTTTTTATCTGTAAGGGGGCACATTTTCGGGCGGAATTTCTGACAATGGCAGAACAACAAGGTGCTGTTGTCTATGTCAGTGAACACAACTACCCCGACTGTTCTCTCCCCTGTATTTTGGTTCACGATTTGCGTGAGGCAATGGCACGTCTGGCGGATTTTTACTACCACCATCCCTCTGGCTCTCTGTCCGTCATTGGCTTTACAGGCACAAAAGGAAAGTCCTCTGCCGCCTACTACCTGAAATCCATTTTAGATACCTTTCTCAACGGGCAGCCTGAAACTGGTGTGGTGTCCTCCATTCACACTTATGACGGAGTGGAACGGTTTGAATCTCATCTGACCACACCAGAACCACTAGAGTTACAAAAACATTTCTATCATGCCCTGCAATCTCACATTCCCTATTTGACTATGGAGGTATCCAGTCAAGCCCTCAAATATCATCGATCCCTCTGTACAGAATTTGCAGCAGCTTGTTTCCTTAACATTGGTTATGATCATATTTCCCCCATTGAACACCCCGATTTTGAGGACTACTTTGCCTCAAAATTAAAAATATTTGCCCAGTCCCATGTGAATTGTGTCAATTTGGATTGCGACTACAAAGAGCGTATTTTAGCCAGTGCAAAAGAAGCTGGAAAACCTATCATTACCTTCTCTCAAAAAGATACCCATGCAGATGTCTATGGAAGCCAGGTACGCAAGGAGGATAGGCAAATCTGTTTTTGGGTTCGTACCCCTCGCTATGAGCGGGAATTTCGTCTCACCATGCCTGGGCTTTTTAATGTAGAAAATGCACTGGGTGCTATTGCAGTGTGTGAAGCACTAAACATCCCAGATGCTGCAATTTACACAGGGCTCATTCATGCCAGAGTTCCAGGACGTATGGAAACCTATGCCAACGCAGATGGAAGTGTCTGTACTATTGTGGACTATGCCCACAACCGCCTCTCTTTTGAAACGCTGTTTCGCTCTGTGCGAGCAGAATACCCAGAGCGTACCATGTCTATTGTCTTTGGCTGCCCAGGAAAAAAGGCCATTGACCGCCGCAAGGATTTAGGGCTTGCTGCTGGCGAATGGTGTGATCGGGTTTACCTGACAGAGGAGGACAGTGGAGAAGAAAATACTTTGGACATTTGCAGACAGGTGGCATCCTATGTGGAACAGGCTGGCTGCACACCCCATATCATTGAAAACCGTGGGGAAGCCATTCGGCAGGCTATTCTGGATTGTGATGGACCCTCTGTTATTCTGCTCACAGGCAAAGGACAGGAAACCAGACAAAAACGGGGACAGGAGTATATTGATACTCCAACAGATGTGGAGTATGCACAGGCATTTTTACAGGAATATGATTTACGCAATAAACTGGATGGTTCCTCTCCTGCCAAAGCGGCACTTTCTATTCTGCCTGCCTTGGAAGAAAAATGTGGGGAAACATGGATTTTGTGTTGCCCTGACCAGTTGGGCACTGTGGAACAGGATGCTTTGGCTCTGCTGCGTGCCAAACTTCGTATTATACTGCTCAAACCATCCACACAGCCCCTTTCTGCCCAACTTTCAGGCTGTGCTGTCAGCCTGTCTGCCTCTGACGGTGGACTGCTCAAAAAAGCAGCCAGTGGATACACCGTCCAACCAAAACTGTTGGATACTCTATTGTCTAGTGGTTTTTTGCCGGTGGTAGATGGCTCTATCAATGAGGCACAGGCCATTGCACAGGCTATGAAGGCACAGAGACTGGTGTTTTTCTGTCCTGAGGAACCCTCCCTTGCATTGGGTGAAAACCGTCAGGTGGAACTACTCCACCTCAATTCCCAAAAGGCTGGGGAACTGCTGGCAGAGGGTACACTGTCCCATGACTGGACTGTTTTACTGAATGCTGCCAGAGATTGTGTGGATTTGGGGGTCAACTGTGTATCCCTTCTCCATGCCACTCAGCCCCATGCACTCCTACTGGAAGCCCTTGGACAGCAGGTGTTTGGTTCCACCTTACACAGAACAGAACAAGTATGATTTGCAATTTTTTTAAAAAGAAGATACAATCGTCAAGAACTTGTAAAACAGACTGTGAAAACACAGTCGGGAAGGACATGAGAATGAACGAATTTAGCGGAAGTCAAAATTATGTGGCATCAGAAGAATTGATGCGAGTGGTCAACATTGCAATGGTGCTGCAAAAGCCCCTGCTCATCAAGGGTGAGCCCGGCACAGGGAAAACCATGCTGGCGGAAGCCATTTCAGCCGCTCTGGGCAAACAGCTCATTATCTGGAATATTAAATCCACCACCAAAGCACAGGATGGTCTGTATGTCTATGATGTAGTGCAGCGTCTTTATGACAGTCAACTGGGAAACGAAGGCGTGGACAACATCCAGCAGTATGTGAAGCTGGGCAAGCTGGGAGAGGCATTTACCGCCGACCAACAGGTGATTTTGCTCATTGATGAAATTGATAAGGCGGATCTGGAGTTCCCCAATGACCTGCTTTGGGAATTGGACCGTATGGAATTTCACATCCCCGAAACAGGCGAAACCATCACTGCAAAGCATCGCCCCATTGTCATTATCACTTCCAATGCAGAAAAGGAACTGCCCGATGCTTTTTTACGCCGGTGTGTGTTCCATTACATCGAATTTCCTGACAAGGAACTGATGGCGGATATTGTGCGTGTGCATTTCCCTGAGCTGAATGAAAAACTGCTGACCCAAGTGCTGGAAGCATTTTACCGTATTCGTCAACTGCCACAGATTAAGAAAAAACCTTCCACCAGTGAAATTATTGACTGGCTGCGTGCGCTCATTCATGGCGGAGTAGACCCCAGCCGTGTGGTAAAGGAAATCCCCTATTTGGGTGTACTATTAAAGAAAAATGAGGATATGGATGCATTAAAGCGAGTTTGGCGGTGAGGGCATGTTTGAGGAGTTTCTCTACACACTGCGCAGAGGCGGTTTAAAAGTTTCCCTGACCGAATGGATGTCTCTGATGGAAGCACTGGAAAAAGGGCTCCATGGATCCAGTTTTAGCAGTTTCTATTATCTTTGCCGCTGCCTGCTGGTGAAAAGTGAGGCAGACTTTGATACCTTTGACCGATGCTTTTTACAATATTTTCGCAATGTTCCTTTTGAACAGGAGATTTCACAGGAGCTTTTGGACTGGCTCAACCGTCCAGACGTTTTAAATGACTATGCAAATTGGGATGAGGAACAGGCGAAGCTGAATGAACTGCTGTCTGAAGATGAAATTGAGCGTATGTTACAGGAGCGTATGAAGGAGCAGCAGGAGGAACACAACGGTGGCAATTACTGGGTTGGTACCCATGGTATGTCCACCTTTGGCAACTCTGGTCTATCCCCCAAGGGAATCCGTGTAGGTGGTCAGAGTATGTATCATCGGGCTTTTCGAGTGGCTGGGGAACGGCGGTTCCGTGACTTCCGTGGGGACAACACACTGGATACCAGACAGTTCCAAGTGGCATTGAAACATCTGCGCCAATACTCTGGTCTTGTAGATTTGCCTGCCACAGAATTTGATGTGGATAATACCATTCAAGATACCGCAGACAACGGCGGGCTGTTGAAGGTACGATATAAAAAACCCCGTCAAAATACAGTCAAAGTACTGTTACTCATGGACTCTGGTGGCTCTATGGACTACTATGCCCACCTATGTTCTTCCCTGTTTCAAGCCGTGAGCAAGGTGGGGCATTTCAAGGACTTGAAAGTCTTTTATTTTCATAACTGCCCCTATTCACAGGTCTACCGCACCCCCAGTTTAATGCCCTCTGATTCTGTGCCAACAGATTGGCTGCTCTCCAATCTGTCCTCTGAATACAAAGTCATTTTTGTAGGCGATGCACAAATGGCACCCCATGAACTTTTGGGTGGGTACTACTACAGCCGTGACCCCAATCGTGACCCAGATGCACCAAAGTGCGGTCTGGACTGGCTGAAACGCTTTCGGGTAAAATACCCCCATATTGTCTGGGTAAATCCCAGTGAACGCCCAAGTTGGGGACAGTATTGGACCCAAACCTATGACACCATTGCTGGTATTTTCCCCATGTTTCCTTTGACCGTGGATGGATTGGAAGCCAGCATGAAAAAACTTCTGGTTCGGTAATATCAAAATCATAAACAGGAAGCTCAGTATGAAAAAATACTTCATGCTGAGCTTCCTGTCATTATGTATGAAATTATGGTTTTGTTTTACCCCAATAATAGCATCAAAATGGGAATGGTCAAAAAACTGAAGAAAATAGACAGGCAGGAACCAACAGCTGCATATTGCTCATCTGCCCCATATGCTCCTGCCATAACCGTAATCTGGCTGACCACCGGCAGGGCACTTTCTACAACAAAAACCGACCTAGCGAAACCGGTGATTTGAAATACTTCACAACAGGCAATACAAATTAGGGGAGCAACTGCCAAACGGACCACCAACATCACAGGCAACCCATTTAAAAATTTTAGATTTTTGAGTCCCAACTCATAAATTACATAGCCACAATAAATTAGTGCTAAGGGGGACACTGTGTTGCTGATATAGCCACCCCAAGTCATCACGGGACCTGGTAAACGTAGCCCCAATAAAAGCATGACAATAGAAGCAAACACGGCTACAATAGGCGGTTTCAGAAAAAGCCCCTTCAAAAATGGAAGTATTCCCTGTTTTGTTCCTTGTCTGCTGCCTGAGCGTTGTACCAACATCACGCCAACAGACTGTACAAATGTGGTATTTCCCAGGTAATACATCATCACATAGGGTACACAACTCTGACCAAATAGCTGTGTACAGACTGGAAGCCCAATAAACAACACATTGGAAAATGCAGTCATTGCCACAAAAACGCCCCAACGCTCCTTTGGCAGTTTCAAAATCTGTGCCAATACAATAGAACACAACAGGGTGCAAAAAATGCCTACCACACCAGAAAGTACATACCTTCCTGCCTCAAACAGCATGTCATGATCCAAATTATTGAGCAAACCATACATACAGTTGCATGGCACTGCAATATTCATAATGTACTTATTTAAAAATTTCTTCTCTGGGACAGACATCCAGCCCATATGCCCCATAAAATAGCCCACCGCCATGAGCATAAGCAGCACAAAAGAGGCAGACAGTGCATTCAAAAATCCCTGCATACAATCTCCTTTCCCATTTGTTTGATATAAAAACCCAGAATACAACCTGTATTCCGGGTTTTCTCTTATGATTCTGAACCGCTGTCTGGATTTCTCATTCCACCAGGCTTAGAACGGCGGCGGCGTGGTCTGCTTTTCTTTTCTCCCATATCCTGTGTGGCTTTTCCACTGTACTCCTGCTTCGTCCGCTCCGGCTTTTTCTCTCTCTGCTTTTCCGTTCTGGTGCGTTCTGTTCGTGTACGGCTGTTTGGATTTCTGCCCAAACTTCCATTTTTATCCCCTTCCATCTGGTCTGTTTCGGTAAATGGGCGACGGGCACCTTTTTGTTTCTGTCTCCTTACACGCTTTCCATCTTCCTGTTCTGCTGTTTGAAAGCCCTCATACTGGGGGGTATTCCCATGAAACACTGCCTCCAGCGCAGCTGCCAATGGAGAAGCAGAACCTTTCAAATCTGGGACTTCTTCTTTCTCCTCTGGTTTTCTCAGCTTTGCCAGCTCCTCCAGTGGTGGTTCCACGTAGTCATCTGGTCGTTTCCCCTTACCACTGCGGATGATACACAACTCACAGTTGTGATAGCATTTGGGAACTTCAGGTGCACTGTCCAGTCGCACCTGCACCGTCTGCCGCAGTAAATTGACAGAACACACCGTACCTGCGCCATCTGGTGTTTCTACAAAGGAATCCTGTTTGGGTGAATGTTTCACCAAATCTTCATAGGCATCCTGTTCATATTTGAGACAACACATCAGCCGTCCACAGGTTCCTGAGATTTTGGTTGGGTTTAGTGACAGGCTTTGTGTCTTTGCCATCTTAATAGATACTGGCTGAAATTCGTCTAAAAACTGAGAGCAACAGAAAGGACGTCCACAGATTCCCAAGCCGCCCAGCATTTTTGCCTCATCTCGTACCCCAATTTGTCTCAGTTCAATCCGGGCATGAATGGCACTGGCCAAATCCTTCACCAGTGCTCTGAAGTCCACTCGACCCTCAGCCGTAAAGAAAAACAGAACCTTGTTGCCCTCAAAACTGTATTCTGCATCTACCAGTTTCATTTCCAGCCCATGCTCTACAATTTTTTCCTGACAAATCTGGAAAGCCTTTTTTTCCTTCTCCTTGTTTTTCTCTCGTACCTGCATATCCTCCTCTGTGGCTCTGCGTATAACTGGTCGCAGAGGAGCGGTCAATTCCAACTCGTCCACAGGGGTGTTTCCCTGCACACATTCTCCAAATTCAATTCCCCTTGAGGTCTCTACAATCACACCCTCTCCAGAGTGAAACTGCTCGCCGTTGGGGTTAAAATAGTACTGTTTTCCGCCTTCTTTAAAGCGTACACTAATAATTTCTACCATCCTATTCTCCTTATGGTCGCTTCCTATTTTGTGTAAAACATACCAGCACACAGCCACCCTGCTATCTGCCCAGGATTGACATTCTGTTCCAATGCCTGCTGCAT